>JBDSRU010000379.1:0-4030 GCA_039929145.1 Thermoanaerobaculia bacterium | reverse complement strand
GCCGGTTCTGAGCCGCTCGGTGGCGCGGTGCGCTCGTTCGCATCGTCTCTGGTCGCGCGCCGCGTGCGGTTCGTCGCCAATCGCGCGCGGCGCGGCGGCGCCATCGCGTGGGTGGGAACAGGCTCTGCCAAGTCGCTGGTCGTCGAGTCGTGCCAATTCCAGTCGAACGAGGCCCTGAATCCCGATCCGGTGGACCAGGCGCAGGGTGGTGCGCTCTGGCTCGACCCGACCGACGCGGCTCTGATCACCGTCCGGGACAGCGACTTCATCGGCAACCGGGCTTCGTCCGCGCTTTCTGGGGAATTCGTCAGCGGCGGCGCCATCCTCCTGGTCACCGAGGGGGCGGGGGCTGTCGTCCGGTTCGAGCGTCTCCGTCTCGTCGGCAACCTGGCCGAGTCGACGGGCAGCGGCGGTGCCGCAAGCGCCGGGGCATTCGCCGCCACTTTCCATGCGGCGAATGCGGTTCTGTCGGACATCGTGCTGGAGGGCAACGACCTGGGCCCGGCTGCCTCGCCGGGAGCCTCGGCCCTCGCGCTCAATTTCAACGGCGCCGCGGTCTCAACGATCGACCGGCTGCGGATGGTCGGTAATGGGCTCGATGCGGGCACGGCCCAGGCGGTGGTCTCGACGAGTGGAGCCTCGTCGGTGGTTGTGCTGCGGAACTCGCTCGTGGCCGGAGGCGTGGACGGGCTCCTGGCCGCTTCCGTCTCGGATGGCATCCTTGCCGTCGACCACCTGACCGTCGCCGGCAACTCCGGAAGCGGCCTGATCCTGTCTGTGGAGAATGGCGGTGCGCTCCTGGTCGGCAACTCGATCGTCTTCGACAACGGCGTCGAGATCGAGATTCCCGAAGAACCCCTGACGATTCGCCCCGAGAACCTCGTCGGAATCGATCCTCTTTTCGTCGACGCTGCGGCGGGTGATTACGCGCTCGCCTCCGGCTCGCCGGCGGAGGATGCAGGAGACGCCGACTGGGGATTCGTCGGACCCTACGACCTCCCCCACGCGGCGCGCGTCGCAGGTGCCGGCACCGACCTCGGCGCTTTCGAGCGCGGCGCCCTCTTCAGCGACGGCTTCGAAGCGGGGACGACGGCAATCTGGAGTTGGTAGCGCGGCCTGCCGGTCTTTCGGGCAGGCGCTCCAAGCACTCGAGAATGGCCCGACTTACCCCTTCTTCGGACCGCCGAGCAGTGAGCCGAGAATCCCGCCGCCCTGTTCCATGAGGTCGTCCATGACGCTGCCGTCGTGGTCGCGATCGAGGATTGAGGAGAGGAGGTCGCCCATTCCGCCAGCTCCGGCGCCCTGCGTGACGCTGGCAGGCGCATGCGCGGCCGACTTCTGGAAGGCTCCGCCCAGGATGTCGGCGAGGCCGCCCTGGTCGAGGCCGCCGCTCTGCCGGTTCTTCCTTCCGAGGACGGCCATGACGATCGGGGCGAGCAGGGCGAGCAGTTTCAGGATCTGACCCGACTGCAGGCCGGTCGACTTGCCCAGCGAGGAGGCGACTTTGCCCTGCTTGCCGCCGAAGACATGTCCCAGAATCGCGCCGCCGATGTCCATCATGCCGCCGCCCCCGGAGGAGCCTCCCGAGGGAGCGCCGCCGCCGAGCAGACCGCCGAGCATGCCGCCGATGTCGCCCAGTCCGCCACCTCCGCCGCTGCCGCCGCTGCCGCCGGTCAATCCGCCGAGCATGCCGCCCAGGCTGTCGAGGAGGCTTCCGTCATGATCGCGCTCGAGCGCGCCGAGAATGCCGGCCGCGCCCTGAGGGGTGGCGCTGTTTCTCGCCAGAGCGCCGAGGAGCATCGGCATCGCCGCAGAAACCGCGGTCTGCGTCTGGCCCGGAGTAGCGCCGATCTGGCTGGCGATCTGGCTGATCGTGCCGGCGTCGACGTGTTGCGAAAGCTGATCGAAAAGTGAGGACATGGCGCTTCTCCTATCCGAAGGATCTGGTTGTAGAAACGTAGCACGATCGCCGGCCGGTGCCTGTGCTCCACCGGCAGCCTTGGACCGGCGTCGGAACGGCGTCAGTTCTCGGCCAGGACGATCACCGAGTCGCGCTCGCCGAACCGCGCCGTGCGCGACTTCGGCGGGTTCGTGACGACGCCGTGTCCGCCGGAACCGCCGGCGCCGGGGAGCGGCGGTTGCCGGAAGCCGATGGCGATTTCGCCTCGTCGCCGCGCCGCTTCGACGAGCGTCGCGAAGCTCACTTCGCGGTCGAGCCGGACGTAGTTCTTGACCGGCTTGAGGTAGAGCTCGGCGCCCTCGGGGTCGAACAGATCGGCGAAGACGGCGTTGAGCGCCTTGTTCTCCGAGACCTGGGTGAGGAGGAGGCTCACCAGTTGGTCGCCGATGATGAAATCGTCGGCCTGGGTGATCTCGGCGAGCGCCCGATTCCGCACGTCCTGCATCTCGGAGACGATCGAGAACCGGTTGCCGCTCTGCTCCCGGATCTCGCGCAGGTGCAGCAGGGTGACGAGGGTGCGGCCGTCGGCGCGATCGTCGTCGTCGGGAAACTCCGAAACGAGAACGACATGATCGCAGGACGGGATCTCGAGGCGATCGAGAGTGGCGCGGTCGGTGGGGTCGCCTTCGAACAGGTCGAGGCGAAGCTTCGCCGTCGTCGGACAGGCGGCGCGGGCGGTCTCGATTCCCTCGGGAAAGGTCCCGACGACCCGTGCCCGCGAACCCGCCGCGACGTAGTTCTCCAGCTCCCGCAAGAGCAGCGGCACCATGGAGTTCCAGCCGAGGATGAGGGTGTGGGTGGCTTGCGGCGGTCTGGATTCGCCGAAGACGATCGCCGAGTCGTCGACCGTCGCGGCGCCGGAGCGCGAGAGCCGGATGGTGTCGTCGTCCTGGGAGATGGCGATCACCCGGTCTCCGGCACCGATCAGGCTGTCCATCGGAGGGTTGAGCTGGATGGCGCCGTCGGCCCGCTGCAGGCCGAGGATCGACGACTCCTCGAAGAGCCCCAGCACCTCGCCGAACGGCTTGCCGGCGAGCGCCGGCTCGGCCTTGAAGTAGATCTCGTCGCCGCCGAAGTCGAGCAGCTCCTGATAGACCACCGAGAGGCCCGCCTGGCGGGAGGTCTGAACTGTAACCCTGGCGAGCAGGTCGGGAACCAGGACGAGCTCGGCCTCGCCGCGCGCCGCGAGCGTCGCCACCGGAAGGTTCCTCGGATCCCGGATCTCGGTCACGATGTGGTACGGCTCGGGGCGCCGGTCGGGGCTGTTGGTGATCGCGAGCAGCGCCTTGATCGTCTGGGTGTCGGCCTCAGGGCCGACCGGTGGCAGCAGGATGATGCTGCGCGACTCCGGGAGGTTCACGATGGCGAGGTCGTCCATGTCGGCCGGATTGCCCGAGCGGCAGATGACCCGCGTAGTCTTCGTGTCGCCGACCCGCTCGCGGATCTCGTCCTCCATTTCGACCTTGTCGCGATCGCCGAGCACGACAACCGCCGCCCTTTTCTGGTTCTCGTTCGCGGCCACCAGCTCGGAGATGATCGAGAAAACGCGCGGCGACCAGCCGAGGATGACGGTGTGCCGGCTCTCGAGCACCCTGGAACGGCCTTTGCGCAGCGCGTCGAGCTTGGCCTCGATGGCGGTGGTCAGCGTTCCGATGAAGGTGCTGATGACGAAGATGCCGCCGAAAGTCACCGCCAGCATCGCGAGCAGGAACGACCAGCTCCCGGTGTCGCCGCCCATGGTGCCCGAGTCCAGCGTGCGCATGAGCGCCATCCAGGCGATGGCGATGAAGCCGGGCTTGTCTCCGGCTTCTCCATCCGGAGCGACTCCGGTCGCCCAGACGACGGTCGCGAGCACGACGATGAGGGCGATCGAGAGCAGCGCCAGGTAGGCGATGATCACTACCGGACCGCGCGCGAGAGAGTTGTCGAACGCGTAAGCGAGACGCTCGCGCAGATTGGGTTTGCTCATCACCGCCCTCCGGAATGGGAACTCGTGGAGGGCGGATCATAGTCGACCTCGACCCGGGAGCTGCTCCCCCCGCCTGTGTCAGGGGCAGTGGGCGAACGCGG
>JBDSRU010000378.1:0-2748 GCA_039929145.1 Thermoanaerobaculia bacterium | reverse complement strand
TGTTGGCGTAGAGCAGGACGAAAATGAGCGCGATAGTGAGCGGCACGATCCACTTCAGCCGCTCGCGGACCCGGAGCATGTTCTCGTACTGGCCGCTCCAGACCAGCGTCGTCCCCTGCGGCAGGGCGACCTCGCGCTCGACGACCGACTTCGCCTCCTCGACGAAAGAGCCGATGTCGCGGTCGGCGACGTCGACGAAGACGTAGCCGGCGAGGAAGCCGTTCTCGTTGCGAATCATCGACGGACCCTGCGTGACGCGCAGATCGGCGAGCTGCGACAGCGGAATCTGCGCGCCCGAGGCGACTGGAACCAGAATCCGCGCCAGCCGGTCGGGGTCCTCGCGCAAGTCGCGCGGATAGCGCACCGAGACCGGGTAGCGTTCGCGACCCTCGATCGTCGTGGTGACGTTCTCGCCGCCGATCGCCGCCGCGAGCACCTCCTGCAGCTCCTCGACCCGCAGCCCAAAGCGCGCCATGGCGTCGCGCTTGGGCTCGATGTCGAAGAAGTAGCCGCCGGCGACACGCTCGGCGAAAACGCTGCGCGCACCCTGGACCTTGCGCACCGCGGCCTCGATGGCCACGCCGATGCGCTCGATGCCGGCGAGATCGTGCCCCAGCACCTTGATCCCCACCGGGGTTCGCACCCCCGTCGAGAGCATGTCGAGCCGCGCCTTGATCGGCATCGTCCAGGCGTTGGCGACGCCGGGAATCACCAGCGCGCGGTTCATCTCCGCGACCAGCTCCTCGTGGCTGATCCGGTCGGGCCAGAAGGGCCGCACGAGCGGCTGCAGGAATTCCGGGAGCCAGCCGGAGTACCAGGTCTCTTTCGCCCGCCACTCCGCCTGCGGCTTGAGGACCACGACGGTCTCGAACATCGACAGCGGTGCCGGGTCGGTCGAGGTCTCCGCCCGGCCGGCCTTGCCCTGGACGCTCGCGACTTCCGGGAAGCCGGAGAGGATCCTGTCTTGCGCGGTGAGCAGGCGCTGCGCCTCGCCGATCGAGATCCCCGGCAGCGTCGTCGGCATGTAGAGAATCGAGCCCTCGGCGAGCGGCGGCATGAACTCCGAACCGAGCGTGAAGTAGAGCGGCAGCGACAGGGCGAGAACGACGAGCGCCGCCGCGATGACTGCGCGCGGCCAGGCGAGGACGAACCGGCAGGCCGGCTCGTAGATCCGGTGAACGATGCGGCTCACCGGATGGCGCTCCTCGGCGTAGTAGCGGCCGACCAGCAAAGTGCTCGCGAAGCGCGCCAGGAAGCGCGGCCGGAAGGTAAACGGATCCATGCGGGCGAAGAGCATCCGCAGGGCCGGATCGAGGGTCACCGCGAGAAGCGCAGCGATCACCATCACCAGGTTCTTCGACCAGGCGAGCGGCCCGAAGAGGCGCCCCTCCTGGTCGACGAGAGCGAAGATCGGCAGGAAGGCGACGCCGATGACCAGCAGCGAGAAGAAGACCGACGGACCGACCTCCTGGAGCGCCGCCAGTCGCACGGCGTGGAAGTCGCCCTTGCGGCCGTCGGCCTCCCAGAGGTGCAGCTTGTTGTAGGCGTTCTCGACTTCGACGATCGCGCCGTCGACCAGCACCCCGATCGAAATCGCAATGCCGGCGAGGGTCATGATGTTGACCGAGATGCCGAGGAGATAAAGCGGGATGAACGAGAGCAGCACCGAGATCGGAATGGTGACGATCGGTACGATCGCCGACGGGAAGTGCCAGAGGAAGAGCAGGATCACGAGCGAGACGACGATCATCTCGAGCACCAGCTCGTGGCGGAGGGTGTCGAGAGCGCGCAGGATGAGCCCGGAACGATCGTAGGTGGTGACGATCTCGACGCCCTCGGGAAGACTGCGCTCGAGGTCGGCGATTTTCGCCTCGACCCGGCGAATGACGGTCAGGGCGTTCTCGCCGTGACGCATGACCACGATGCCGCCCACCGCATCGCCCTCGCCATCGAGGTCGCCTGTCCCGCGCCGCAGAGCCGGGCCGAGCTCGACCGTGCCGACATCGCGGACACGGATCGGCACGCCGGAGGGTCCGGCACGCAGCACGACGGCGCCGAACTCCTCCGGGCTTTTCGAGTAGCCGCGCAGGCGCACCATGTACTCGACGCCGCTCCACTCGATGAGCCGGCCGCCACTCTCGTCGTTCGATGCCCGGACGGCGGCGACCACCTCGCCGATCGGAATGCCGTAAGAGGCCAGGCGATTCGGATCGACGACGATCTGTACCTGACGGACGTAGCCGCCGATCGAGGCCACTTCGGCGACGCCGGGAACGCTTTGCAGCGCATAACGCAGCGTCCAGTCCTGGAGCGAGCGCAGCTCGTCGAGGGAATGCTTCTCCGGGCCCGGGCTGCGATCGACCACGGCGTACTGGTAGATCCAACCGACGCCGGTGGCATCCGGACCCAGCTCGGTCTTCACTCCCTCCGGCAGGCCGCCCTGGATCTTTGACAGATACTCGAGGACACGCGACCGCGCCCAGTAGAGATCGGTGCCGTCCTCGAAGATGACGTAGACGAACGAGTAGCCGAAGTCGGAGAAGCCGCGCACCGCCTTGACCCGCGGCGCGCCGAGGAGCGAGCTCACGATCGGGTAGGTGACCTGGTCCTCGATCAGGTCGGGCGAGCGGTCCCAGCGCGACAGTACGATGACCTGCGTGTCCGAGAGGTCGGGCAGGGCGTCGAGGCGCACGAGCTCGAGGCACTTGACTGCGATGAGGCAGAGCGCCGCCACGGCGAGCAGAACCA
>JBDSRU010000377.1:0-10593 GCA_039929145.1 Thermoanaerobaculia bacterium | reverse complement strand
CGGGGCACGGCGACGAGGAGCATCGCGGCGCCGTCCTCGATAGGCTCCCGCTGATCGACGAACGCGGGAGGCGGCTGGATGAAGGAGGCGGTGGGTGCAAGGGAGAGGGACCGAGCCGGGGTGGCTAACCGGCTCTCGCTCCTCGCCCTCGGACTCCTCGCGGTTGCGACCAGCCTGTTCAGTATCCGTTCGACCGATCTCTTCTGGCACCTCGCGAGCGGGCGCTTCATGGTGGAGCACCTCGCGTTCCCGCGCCACGATCCGTTTCGATTCGGCGCCGGCGACGGCCTCGCCTGGGTCGACCATGAGTGGCTGTTCCAGCTTCTCGCGCATGGCATCGCCCAACTGGGCGGGCTCGACGGGCTGATCGGCCTGCGCGTCGCGTGCGTCCTGACCCTTGCTGCCCTGCTGGTTGTCGGGCTCCGCAGGACCGGGATCGGGACCAGCGCGGCGGTCACGCTCAGCGCAGTCGCTCTCATCGGCGCGCGACCCAGGTTCCTGATCCGGCCGGAGTTGGTCACCTTCCTGGCACTGGCGACCGAGCTCATCCTGTTGCGCCGCCTCGAGAACCCCCGCAACGCCCGGCGCGCCCGCTTCGGACTGGTGGCCCTGACGGTTCTCTGGACCAACTTCCACGGTCTGGCCCTGCTGGCGCCGGTCGTCGCCGGGGCCTACCTGCTGGGGGTCGCGCTCGCCAGACGAAGCGACCCCAGCCCGCGCCCCGGCGACGGTCGCTGGCGCCAGGTGCTCACGACGCCGCTATGGCTCGCCGGTGCGATGTTGCTGAACCCCTGGGGAGTCGAGGTGTTCGCGGTCTCGCGAGGAATCACCGGAGCGATGTCCGACCTGGCCGCCATCAACCCAGAGTGGCTCCCCGCCTGGCGAGCGCCGCAACCGGCGCTTTTCGCAGGGTTCGCAGCCCTGATCTGGCTGGTGACCGACACCGCGATCCGTTTTCGGCGGATTCATCTCCCGACCGGCATCGTGACGGGAGGACTCGCGATTCTCGCTCTCACCGGCGTCCGCCACCAGGCACTGTTCTTTCTCAGCGGAGCCTTTCTGGCGGCCGAGACTCTTGCCCTGCGCCGGAGGTCCGGCGGAAGGCACGATGCCGAGGTCGCCGCGCCACCGAGGCGGTCCTGGCGAGCGGCGCTCCCGGCACTCTTCTGCCTGCTGCTCGCGGCCTGGTGTCTCCATCCTCCGGTGAGCGGACTGCTGGCCCCGCGACAAGGTCGCTTCGAACTGTCGGGCGGCATCGCTCCTGGCCGATTCCCGATCGCTGCCGCGGAGTGGCTCGCACGGCGACCCGACCTCGGCAACCTTTACAACGAGCTCGCGCACGGCGGCTATCTGCTGTGGAGGCTCTACCCGCCCCGCCGCGTGTTTCTCGATGGCCGCATGGAGCTCGAGCCGACGCTGCTGCGGGAGATCGAAGCCGCACGCAGCGGAGCCGAGAGCTGGCGGGAGTTCCTCCGCCGCCGCGGCGCGGTGGGCGCCCTGGTCCGCTACGACGACCGCACGCGGCCGGTCTTCGATCGCGATCCCGCCACCGGCGCGCTGGTCCCCGTGGGCCGGCAAACCCCCAACGGCGCGCTCTTTCCCGTCGCGCTCTGGGCTTTGGTCTACTGGGACGATCAGGTGATGCTCTTTCTCGATCGCTCGCAGGAGCCGAATCAAGAATTCCTCGGTGAAGAGTTCTCCGCGATTCAGCCGGAGGACCTCGCCTCGACGCTCGCTCGGGCCGCAGCGAGCCCTGACTTTCGTGCGCGAGCGCTCGCCGAGGTCGAACGACGGCTCAGCGAAGATCCGGGCCTGCGCCGCGCGACCTGGCTGCGCGAACGCCTGCGCGCCCTGGCCGCCGCGCCACCTTGAAGTCAGCGCGCAAAACTGCGCGCGTAGGCCGCTGGAGCGCTCCCCACGAAACGCCGGAAGTCGCGTACGAAGTGGGCCTGATCGGCGTAGCCCAACTCGAGGGCGAGGTCCGCCCAGTCGTGCTCCGGCGAGGCAGCGATGCGCTCGGCCGCTTCGTGCAGCCGATAGCGCTGGATCACCCATTTCGGGCGGACGCCGACATGCTCTTCGAAGAGCCGCTGCAACTGGCGCGGGCCGAGGCCAGACTCCTCAACGAGCTGCGAGACCCGGGTGACGCCGCGATCGGACGCGGCGCGCCCGACGATTCGACCGATCAGCTCGATGGCGACGCTCGCGACCGGGCGGCGCGCGCGCAGAAACTGCTGGATTTCGGCGAACGCGCTCTCGAGATCCGGAGCGGCGAGCGCCCGCTGCTCGAGCTCCTCGCCCGGCGCCCCGAAGAGCTCGCCGAGGCCCACGCGGCGATCGGTCAGGTCGGAGACCGAGCCACCGAGATAAGGCCGGAAACCGCCGGGCAGAAACTTGACGCCCAGGACGCGCCCGCGGCCCTCGAACCGACGGGTGAAACGGCCGGTGTGGACGCCGGCCACCGCGGAGTGGCCGCTCTCGATGACGAGCTGCACCGAGGGATGAGGCAGCACCTCGCTCACCGTCGGCTTGTCGACGTCCCAGGCGACGGTCCACAGGTGCTCCACGAAGGGGGCGAGGTCTTCGTCCGGCCAGTAGCGGCCATAGCCGGGACTGGTTGCCGTCAACTGCACGTGCAGAACACCACGGGGATCGACGAGTTTGGGCCGGAGCATGTCGGGTTTGTTCAATACCGGAGCGCGGTCGAAACCCTAGCATCGTGATGACCAAGGGGGTTCGAACCGTGCACAGAATCCGCTCCACCGCTGTCGCGGCTTTCCTGTCGTTCGCCGCGTTCACCACAACTCAGACCGAAGCAGGAGAGACGACGATGCAGAAGACCGCGAAGGGAGCTTTCGACGTGAAGGTGGCACCGGTCGCGACGACCGAGTATGCGGGCGGAACGACACTCGGCCGCTTCGCGCTCGAAAAAGTGTTTCACGGCACCCTCGCAGGGACGGGCTCAGGAGAGATGCTCACCGCGGGCACGGCGGTACCGGGCTCCGCCGGCTATGTGGCGATCGAGCGCGTCGAGGGCAGCCTCGACGGCAGGAAGGGAACTTTCGTTCTGCAGCACAGCGGCAGCATGGCGCACGGTGGCCAGAGTCTGACGATCACGGTGGTCCCCGATTCCGGGACCGGCGATCTCGTCGGTCTCGCGGGCACGCTCACGATCGAGATCGAGGGCAAGGCGCACTTCTATCGCTTCGAGTACACCCTGCCCTGAATCGTTCGCGGCATCTGGTCTGCCTGGGGTCCCGCCGGAATCTCGCCGGCGGGACTACCCGCCGGCCGCGGTCCCCCTGCGCCCGCCGGGACTACTTCAGTGCCCAGCTGATGTTGCCCTCGGCGTCCTTGACGAAGATCACCACCGTCGAGGCCGTTCCGTCGGCATCTTCGCCCCTGCACTCGAAGGTGTCGCCGGCCTTGCCGAGCTGCCAGCGGTCGCCGCACGAGACCTTGACGTCGGCTCCAAGCTGGTCGTGAATCCCCCTGGCCACCGCGGCCTCGGCTTCCCCGAGGTCGAACAGGCCGGTGCTCCGGGTCACTTTCCATTCGATCGTGCCTTTGTCATCCTTTTGCGTGACCTCCACTTCCACGGTCCCACCGATCGTCGGGCTACCCGTGCACTGAAAGATGTCGCCGGCCTTCGCCGCCCGGCTCTCGTGAGGGCAGGTCACGCTTTCCATAACGAGCCCCTTCTGTTGGCCGATGCCGTCGCGGATCGACGTTTCGACGCCGGACATGTCGAGCGTGACGCCGCAGGCGGCGAGCGCCAGCAGCGCCGCTGAAAGCATGGAGTGGCTTGCCACCCGGCGGGAGAGACGGACAGCGGACGTGCGTCGCGACATGGGAACGCTCCTGGTTCTGGGCAGTAGAGCTGCCCGTTCTGACTTTACTGGCGAGGATACTGCACGGTTCTCCCCAACAAACACGCACCACCTGCATCTCCTGGCGAGCCGTGGCGTGAGAAGACTCAGCGCGGCGGCCCCAACACCGGCAGGGCCCGGCCCCGCGTGATAACTTGACCCGGTTCAATCTGATCCATTGCTGGCGTGAAGGGGGAAAGCGTGAGAATCCGCCTCGGGTACCTAGCAGCTCTCGCTTTGTCTGTTGCCATGGCCGGACCGGCTCGCGGCGGCGTCCCCTTTCTCTGGGACCAGACCGACTTCTCGCTCGGCAACAGCAACCAGCTCTCGACGAGCGTCACTGCCGCCGAATTCACCGTCTCCACCAGCGGGCGCATCGACGCCGCGGATGTATGGCTCGCCGACAACGCCTCCAACGACAACGGCGTGCTCGACAGCTTCGGCGGCGTGCTCGGCTGGGCGATCTATTCCGACTCAGGAGGCAACCCGGGGACCCTCCTCTTCTCCGGCCAGGACAGCACGGTCGGTCGTGCCGACACCGGACTCCAGGACGCCTTCGGCGACGACATCGTCCGCGCGCGGTTCGAGTTCGACGGCCGCGTGTTCCTCACCCCCGGCACCTACTGGCTGGCGCTGCACGAGGGCGCCTGGGGCTCGGCCGGCGATGGCTCCGAGCTCTGGTGGGAGATCCACGGCATCACGGTCGGTTCGGGGGCACGCTACTCAGAAAACGAAATGAACCCCGGGAGTTGGCTGCCCGCCCTCGGGGACGTGGCGTTCGCGCTCTACGGCGGTCCGATTGCCTGGCAGCAGAGTGCGGTAGCAGCCGGAAGCCTTGGAACGGACATCTCCGACGGCGTGACCGCCAACGACTTCGTTCTCCAGACCGCCGCCCGCCTCGGCAGCCTGGACGCCTGGATCATCGACTACTCCGGGTTGAACAACGGCTACGGCGACAAGTTCTCGGAGGTCTTCAGCTGGGCGATCTACTCGAACAGCGGCGGCGTGCCGGGAGCCCCGCTTGCGAGCGGCACGGACGCGACCCCGCAGATCGAGGACAGCGGGCTCGAAAGCGGTGGCGCGGGCGGGGATCTGTTGCGTGTCCGGATCGAGCTCTCCCCGTCGCTCACCCTCGGCCCGGGTGCCTTCTGGCTGGTGGTGCACGAGGGGACCTGGCTCTCGCCGTTCGACAGCTCCATGGTCTTCTTGTCCGACAGCACGGTGCCCCTCGGAACCGGTCAGTACTACAGCCCCAACGAGACCTCGCCAGGATCCTGGGCCCAGGCCCCTTACGAGTCGGCCTTCGTCCTCTTCGTCGATCCGATTTTCGCCAACGGCTTCGAGCGCGGTTCGGAGCGCGGCTGGACGGGGAACTCCGACAGCAGCTGCCGTCAGGGTTTCGACAGCGACAACGACCGGCTCGACAACTGCTTCGAGTCGAACAGCGGCCGGTTCGTCGATGTGCGCAACACCGGCACCAGCCCGACAAACTCCGATTCCGACAGCGACGGCATCAAGGATGGCGACGAGACGCTCGGCACGCTCGCCGGCCTGAACCTTCCCGCGCTGGGCACCAACCCGTTGAAGAAGGACATTCTGGTCGAGTACGACTGGTTCTCCGACGCGCTCGATTGCGCCAACCACTCGCACCGCCCGACCGCGGCCGCGGTCGCGGCGGTGACAGCGATGTTCGCCAACGCGCCGAACCTCAACCCGGACGGCACGACCGGCATTCATTTCATCCACGACTACGGTCAGGGGGGAGTGTTCACCGGCGGCAATGCGGTCGCCGACGCGGACGGCGTCATTGCCGACGGCGTAGACGGCGCCGACTTCCTGGCGATCAAGGTGCCGAACTTTGCCGCCAACCGCAACGGCTACTTTCACTACACACTCCTGCCGCACCGCTACAACGTCTCCGGCACCAGCTCAGGCCAGGCCGAACTTTCAGGCGACGATCTCATCGTCTCGCTCCAGTGTGGCGGCTCCGACGCCAACGTGTCGAACACCATCGCGCACGAGCTCGGACACAACCTCGGCCTGCTGCACGGCGGTAACAACAGCTGCAATTACAAGCCGAACTACAACTCGGTGCTGAACTACAAGTATCAGTTTCCCGGCGTCGACAACGACTGCACTCCGGCACCGAACGGTGTGCTCGACTATTCGCGCGGGGTCCGCATCGCCTTGAACGAGAACAGCCTGAACGAGAATCTGGGAACCTGCGGTGCCGGCTTCCCGTTCGACTGGAACGCCAGCGGGACGATCACCTCGCCGGTCGTGCTCGACATCAATCCCGAGTACGCGCCCGCCGGCCAGGCCGCCGATTGCGGCGGCACGCTCTCGACCCTGACCGACTACAACGACTGGGCCAACGTCAATTTCCTGGGCATCAACGAGGCCGATTTCGCGTCCCCGCAGCGGGAGATCATCGACTGCGACAACCCGGTGCCCGGGA
Organism: Thermoanaerobaculia bacterium; assembly: GCA_039929145.1. Taxonomy (GTDB): domain Bacteria; phylum Acidobacteriota; class Thermoanaerobaculia; order Multivoradales; family JAGPDF01; genus JAGPDF01. Next base: position 4,266 of record JBDSRU010000377.1, on the reverse strand, counting down.
GCGGCGGTCGCTAGGACCTCGCCGCCCGCGGTGGCAGGCTCTGGGTCCCCTGCCATGACCGGGGACCCGGGCTCCATCGACCGTGCACTTCCATGAGTTCGGACTCAACCCAAGCGCGGCGGCAGCCATCCTCCAAAGGTCAGTCGTCGCCGCCGATCTGTCCCTGCTTGAACAGCGCCGACATCGCCTTGAACTGAGCGTGGTCCTTGTGGCGCGCCCACTCGAAGCCCACGGACTCGAGATTGCTCACCACGGCTCCCGCCTGACGCATGCGCCCGAGGGCTTCCTTGCGGTGCTCGGCGCCGCGTCCTGAAACGGCCTCCCAGCAGAGATGAACCTCCTGCTGCCTCTGGCGCGCCGCGAGGACGGTCTGCAGCACGCACACGTGCGCCTCGATGCCGGCAACGATGAGCTGCCGTTCGCCGGCGGCGACGCCCGGGCGCACCGCCGCCAGTGCTTCCTCGAAGCCGGCCTCTCCGAAGCAGCCGAAGGATCCCTTCTCCACCCGCCGCTTGGGCACGGAGAGGGCCTCGAAGCGCGCGAGAATTTCCGGATGCGTGGGCCCCAGACCGCGCGGATACTGCTCGGTCAGCACGACCGGCACGCCGAACAGGTCTGCGAGTTCGAGCAAGCGATGGGTCGCCGCCAGGACGAGCGGCGAGCGGTGGACCTTGTCGACCAGTTTCCCCTGCAGGTCGATCACGACCAGGATGCTGCGATCGGCTTCGGCGAGTTCCATGACCCGAGGATACCAACCGCCTGTCATCGGGGCGCGGCCTCAGCGAGCACACCGAGGAGGTGCCCACCCGCGCGCGGCGGTAGCGCGGCGCGGCTGGTACCATCCGCCCGTGGCCGCCGTCATCACAGTTTCGCACCTGGGCAAACGCTACGGCCGCACGGTCGCGGTCGACGATGTCTCGCTCGAAGTCCACAAGGGCGAGATCTTCGGTCTGATCGGACCGAACGGCGCCGGCAAGACGACCACGATGGAGTGCGTGCAGGGCCACCGCAGCGCCGACAAGGGGACGATTTCGGTGCTCGGCCTCGACCCTCGTCGCGATTCCGCCGAGCTGCGACAGCGCATCGGCGTGCAGCACCAGGAAGCGCATCTGCAGAAAAGGATCAAGGTCTGGGAGGCTGTCGACCTCTGGCGATCGCTCTACACCCGGGTGGTGGACACCGACGCGCTCCTCACCCGGCTCGGGCTCGAGGCGAAGCGCAACGCCTGGTTCATGACGCTCTCCGGCGGCCAGAAACAGCGGCTGTTCATCGCCCTGGCGCTCATCCACGAACCGGAGGTCGTCTTCCTCGACGAGCTCACCACCGGTCTCGACCCGCAGGCGCGGCGCACGATCTGGGAGCTCGTGACCGGCATCCGGGACCGCGGCACGACCGTGTTCCTGACGACGCATTTGATGGAGGAGGCCGAGCGCCTCTGCGACCGGGTGGCGATCCTCGAGCACGGGCGGATCATCGAGGTGGGGACGCCGGAAGAACTGGTCCGCAGGCACTGCCCGGAGCGCTCGGTAGTGTTCACCAGCGATGACACCGATATCGTCGAGCGGATGAGCGGGCTGGGCGAGGTCGAACGCAGCGTCGCCGACGGGCTGACCTACACGCTGCGCGGCCAGGGCGACGACTTCGTCACCGACGTGATCCACCGCATCGCGCGCGAGGGCGTTCGCGTGCGCGGTTTCCGCACCGAGAGCCCGACGCTCGAAGAGGTCTTCCTGAAGCTTACCGGCCACGGGATCCGGGACTGAGCATGCGGCGAGGCTTCCTGCGCGGCTTCTGGAAACTCGCCTGGGTCGAGACCAAGATCTTCGCCCGCGAACCGATGGGATTCATCGGCACGCTCGCCATGCCGGTGGTGGTTTTCGTGCTCCTCGGGCGCGTCTTCGGCGGCGAGCGGCCGGCGGCCCCCGAGGGCTTCGACATCCCCTTCAACGCCGCCATTCTCGCGGCGCTGCTGATCGCGATCGGCGCGGTGCAGTCGCTCGTCTCGATCATCGCCATCTACCGCGAAGGCGGCATCCTCACACGACTCCGCGCCACTCCGCTCGCGCCGGTGACGATCCTCGGCGCGCACATCGTGGTGAAGCTCGGCTTTACCGTCGTGAGCCTCGCGCTGCTCGTCGCCGCCGGTCGCCGCCTCTTTCCGGGCGTGATGCAGGTCAACGTCTGGAGCTTCGCGCTGGCCGTGCTTCTCGCCACGCTCAGCATCCTGTCGCTCGGCTTCGTGCTCGCGAGTCTCGTGCCCACGGCCCGGTTCGCGCAACCGATCGGCGCGGCGGTGCTCTACCCGATGCTGGCGCTGTCGGGCCTGTTCTTTCCCACCTCGCATCTGCCGCTGGCGCTCCGGACAGTCGCCGCTCTGCTGCCGACCACACACGCCGTGGCCCTTCTCCAGGGGGTCTGGGACGGGTCGGGCTGGATCGCTCACGGCTGGGACGCCGCGGCGCTCCTCGGGCTCTTCCTCTTGAACACCGCGCTCGCCACCCGGGTCTTCCGCTGGGAGTGAGCCTGCTGCCCCGGCGCAGCTCTCCGGGCTGGTCGTTGAGACGCCTGGCGAGGGCGCAGGTCACGAGCTGCTTCGATCAGGGTCTCGCGGCGCGCGCTATGAAGCCTTGGCGCTCGAAGATCGCCGCCGCTTCCGGGCCCGAGAGCCAGGCCGCCACGGCGCGCGCCGTTTCGAGGTGCGGGCGCAGCTGGAGGGCGGCGAGTGCATAGATGACTTCCGGCCCCTCTCCCTCCGGCACGCTGTAGAGAACGCGCACCCGCTTCGACCTCTCGGCGTCGGTGCGGTAGACGATGCCGGCGTCGACCGCGCCAGACTCGACCGCGGCGAGCGCCGCGCGAACGTCGAGCGTCGGCACGACGCGATCCGCGACCGCCGGCCAGACGCCCTTGGACTCGAGCCAGGCTTTCGCGTACTTGCCGGCCGGCACGGCTTCCGGATTCGCCAGTGCGAGGCGCCGGATCGCGGGCTGCGCCAGGTCGCGGGCCGCGCCGATCGTCAGTCCGCCCGTCGCCGGCGCTACCACGACCAGCCGGTTCGAAAGCGGCGAGCGCCGGGATCCGCCGTCGAGCAGACCGGCCTTCGCCACTTGGTCCATCCACGCGTCATCGGCCGAGAAGAAGAGATCGGCCTTGTTCGCCGCCACGATCTGGCGCGCCAGGTCGTTCGAGGCGCCGAAGTTCCAGATCAGACGCGCCCCGGTGGCCTTCTCGACCCCCGGTCGAAGCTCCTCGAGCACATCGCGCAGGCTCGACGCTGCGTAGACCACGAGTTCGACCGGCTCGACGCGCACGAAAGCGGCGCCTGAAAGCAGCAGCGCAAACCCGGCGAAGCATGCGGATATCGCGCGCCTCCCCTTCATCCCGCGGATCCACGCGCGATGCGCACGCGGGTGCCCGAGGGATCGCGGACCGCGAACGAAGTCGCGGCACCGGCGCTCGCTTCGCTTTCGTATCCACCGCGCTCGAGGCTCGCGGCAACCGCCGCCTGATCCCGCTCACCTGGCAGCTCGAGAGTCCACTCGAGAAGCTGGGCCTCATCGGCGGGAGGCCTGGTCGCGCCGCGACCGGCCCAGAGATTGGTCCCCAGGTGGTGGTGGTAGCCGCCGGCTCCGAGAAAGAGGGCGCCGGAATACCCCCAGACCGTGCGATCGAAGCCGAGCCCTTCGCAGTAGAACGCCGCCGCGGCGTCGAGCTCGGCGACGTGCAGGTGCACGTGCCCCATCACGGTACCCGCCGGAACCCCCTGCCAGGGCTCATCTCCTGCGGCCTCGAGCAGCGCTTCCCTGTCGAGCGGGTCAGTTGCCATCAGGAGCTCGCGCCCGGCCCGGCGCCATTCGTCCCGGGGCCGGTCGCGGTAGACCTCGATGCCGAGATTGTCGGGGTCCTGGAGATAGAGCGCCTCGCTCACCAGGTGGTCGGCGGCTCCGGCCCGGATGTCGAGCTCGCCGAGATGGCGAACGAAGCGCCCGAGCGCGGGTCGATGCGGCAACAGGATGGCGAAGTGGAAGAGTCCGATTCGGCCGCGCCCGGGTGCCGGCCGGGCACCTCGGCGCTCGTGGAGCTCGACGAGCACCCGCCCTTCGGGTGGAGCGGTACCGAGCATCGCACGCGAAGCCACGTGCTCCAGCAGCTCGAGGCCCAGGACATCGCGGTAGAAGGCGACCGAGCGCTCGAGCTCCGCGACCTGCAGCCGCACCGGACCGAGCCGCGTCGCCTCCGGCAGCCGGAAGCCCGACGGCGCAAGAC
>JBDSRU010000376.1:0-3705 GCA_039929145.1 Thermoanaerobaculia bacterium | reverse complement strand
CTGGGCCCCTCAGCTAATTCTGCTTCCCTCCGGCGAGCTTCGCCGCTACCCGACGATACGCCTCACGGAAGGGAATTCCCTCCTCGACGACCATGCGGTTGGCCGCTTCGGCGGCGAAGAGCTCGGGTGGGAGGTCGCCGCATGCGGGCAGGAACCGCAGGCGCGGCAGGGTCGCGGCGAGGAGGTCGGTGGTCGCTCGCGCCAAGTCGCAGGCTTTGAACAGCGGTGCCTTCAGCAGCTGCAGATCGCGGTGGTAGCCCGAAGGGAGCTTGGCGGGAATCGCCAGCGCTTCGATCAGCAGTCCGAGCGTCGTGGCGCCCCGCCCGCGCACCAGTTCGAACAGATCCGGGTTCCGCTTCTGCGGCATGATCGAGCTGCCGGTGGTCATCTCCTCCGGCAGCTCGACGAAACCGAACTCGCGGGTGGCGAAGAGCACCAGATCCGCGGCCAGCCTGCCGCAGTCGCTCATCAGCAGGTGGATCTCGAAGAGAAGCTGGGCTTCGGCCTTGCCGCGCGCCAGTTGCACCGCGGTGACCGGCTCCTGCGTCACGGCGAAGCCGAGGCTCGCGCGCGTCGCCTCGCGGTCCACCGCGAGACCTGGGGTGCCGTAGCCGGCAGCCGAGCCGAGCGGGTTCTGATCGATGCGGCGCAGGCAGCCCTCGAGGCCCTGGGCATCGTCCTCGAAGGCGGCCGCGAAGCCGGCGGACCAGAGCGCGACCGACGAAGGCATCGCCGGCTGCAGGTGGGTATAGCCAGGCAGGGCGAGATCCGCATGATTCACGGCGACGACGCCGAGCGCCGCGGCCACGGCCCGGGCGCCAGCTGCTGCTGCCGTCACTTCGTCCTTCATCCAGAGGCGGAGCGCAGCGAGCACCTGATCGTTGCGCGAGCGCCCGAGATGGACCCGCCCGCCGGCCTCGCCGATGCGAGCGGTGAGCCGCTGCTCGAGCGCGGTGTGCACGTCTTCATCGGCGAGCTCGACTCGCCAGATCCCCTGGGCGTGTTCCGCCGCGAGCGCCGCCAGACCGGCTTCGATCGCCGCGAAGTCGGCCGCCGCGAGGAGCCCCTGGTCGCGCAGCATCGCAGCGTGCGCGAGCGACGCGCGGACATCGTGCGCCACGAGACGGTTGTCGGCGAGCGCATCCTCCCCGGCGGTGAAAGCCAGCACCTGCTCGTCGAGCGGCTTGCCCTTGTCCCAGAGACGACTCATCGCAAGCCCACTCTACCGGGGGCAGTCGCGCCCATGCCGGCGGCGAGCTCGAGCAAGAGACTTTCGTAGAACGCCGCGCCGTCGACGATCTCCTGTTCGAGCACGAACTCGTCCGGGCGATGAGAGCGCTCGCTCTCGCCCGGACCGACTTTCACCGCCGGGATGCCGCGAAAGAACGTGAGGTCGGAGAGTGTCGCGGAACCGTAGATCCGTGCTCCGGGACGGGCACGCAACGCCGCGGCGACGAGCGCCGACGCCGGATCCGTCGCGACCGGAACCAGGCGGTCGGAAAGGACGACCAGCTCGCTCGAAACCGCGTCGCGCAACCGCGCGAGCAGCGCGTGGGGCGGCTCGGCCGGCACCGTGCGGCAGTCGAGCACGGCACGCGCCTCGGCGGGAACGACATTTCTCGCCGTGCCGCCGGAAAGGACCGTCGGCTCCACGGTCGCGCGCCCGAGGTAGGGATCGAGCGGACCGTCCGGAAGCTCCGCGAGCGTCACCAGATCGCGCGCCAGCGAGACGACAGCGTTCTTCGCCCCCAACGTCTTCGCGTGCGCCGCGTGCGCGGCCTCGCCGCGCGCCACCAGCTCGACAACGAGCAACCCCTTCTGCGCCACCGCGAGATCGAGTCCGGTGGGCTCGCCGACCACCGCCATCGCCGGTGCGATGCCGCGGCGCGCGAGCTCCTCGACCACCTCCGCCGTGCCGAGGCTTTTCGTCTCCTCCCCGCGCACGAGCATCAACGCCAGGGCGAACGGCAGGTCCACGCCGGAAACCGCGAGCAGGGCAGCGGTCATCGCCGCGACCGACGCCTTGGCGTCGTTCGCTCCCAGGCCGAAGACCTTGCCCGCTTTTGAGGCGCCCCGGTAGGGCTCGCCTGTCCAGCCCGGCGCTGGAGGCACGGTATCCACATGGGTGTTCAACACCACCAGCGGCACGCCCGCCACGTCTCTCACTGCCGGAGCTTTTCCTGCCCAGGCGACGAGGCTGCCGCCGACCTGCTCGACTGTCGCGCCGTGGTCTTGAAGAAAAACAGCCAACAGCGCAACGATGGCCGCCTCGTCGCCGGAGACCGACGGCGTCGCGACCAGATCGCGGTGCAGGGCGAGGAGCTCCTCGCGGCTCAGGCGCACGGCAGGCTCACGCGAGGGCGGGCATCGCGGCGAGGTTGGCCACCGAAGGCACGACGAGAGTCCCGATCCCCTCGTTGGTGAACAGCTCGACGAGGAGCGCGTCCGGAGTCGCGAACGGCACCAGGTGAACCCGTGGAACGCCGCCTTCGAGAGCGCGCACGATCGCTCGTGCCTTGGGCAGCATCCCGCCGGTGAGGACGCCCTTGCGCTCGAGCTCGGCGAGGCCCGCGAGGTCGACCAGCGAGACCAGCGACGCCGGATCGTCGGCGCGTTCGAGGAGGCCGGGGACGGCCACCGCGAAGAGGAGTTTCTCGGCGCCGAGCGCCACGGCGAGCTCGGAAGCGATGGTGTCGGCGTTGACGTTGAGAATCGTCCCCTGGGCGTCGGCGGCGAGTGGAGCGATGACCGGAACATAGCCGTCGTCGAGGAGCTTCTGCACCACCCGCGGATGGACGGCGACGACGTCGCCGACGAAACCGTAGTCGACCGGGCCCGATGCCGCGTCCGCCCCCGCCACGGGCGGGCGCTTGCGCGCTTCCACCAGATCGGCGTCGATCCCCGATATCCCTACCGCCGCCACCCCCGCCCGCCGGCAGACGGCGAGCAGCGCGGTATTGACCTTGCCGGCCATCGCCATGACCGCGGCTTCGAGCGTGGCGGCGTCGGTCACCCGGCGGCCGTCGATCTTTTCGGTCGGGAGACCGAGGCGCGCGGCGAGCGCCGTCGTCTGCGGTCCGCCACCGTGCACCAGCACGACGCGGATCCCGAGCCGGTGCAGTACCTCGATCTGCTCGAGGAAGAGCACCAGTCGGCCCTCCTCCTCGACCGCCTCGCCCGAGAGCTTGACCACGAAGGTCTTGCCCTGGAAGAGGCGCAGGTAGGGCAGGGCGTGCTTCAGGCCCGCCACTTCACTCATCCGGTCGCTGCGCTGTCCGACGTCTTTCATCGCTCTCCTCGTTTCGACTCCCGCCATTCGCACGGCGCGGACTACGGTTGAGACCTAGGACTTTCCGGCCAGCAGGCGGTGCAGGACAGCCATCTGCGCCCAGAGCCGGTTGTGTGCCTGACGGATGACGACGCTGCGCGGCGAATCGAGCACCGCATCGGCCACCACGACGTTGCGTCGCACCGGAAGGCAGTGCATGAAACGGGCGTCGGGAGCGTTTTCGAACCAGCTCTCCTCGACGCACCAGCCGGCGAGAGCGGCGCGCAGTTCGCGCTCCTTCGCCGCGTCGCCGTAGTTCTCCGCGGAGGACCACGACTTGGCGTAGACGATCGCGGAACCCGCGAGCGCCGCGGCGCGATCGTCGGACTCGACCACGCTGCCGCCGTTCTCGGCGGCGAGCTGGCGGGCTTCGGCCA
>JBDSRU010000375.1:0-4289 GCA_039929145.1 Thermoanaerobaculia bacterium | reverse complement strand
GCAGTGGCCGCTTCCGGGGAAATCTCGCCGGCGGCGACGACGCCCGAGGACACGGCGACCGTGCAAACCGCCGCAGAAGCGAAGACTTCATCGGCTCCCGCGACGAAGGCCCCGGCTGCGGAAGCGTCTGCTTCCATGGCCGCAGCCGCGGAGGCCGCAGCCGCGTCAGCGCGTCCTTCGCTGCAGCGTCAGTTCGCCGCCGCAGCAGCGACCGCTGGCACCCTTGTCCGGAATCCCGGCGCGGCCAGGATGAACGCGATCCTCGCTGGCGCCGGCCAGCGCCTCAACCTGATCAGCGACGTCTCGGTCACGATCGCGCGCTATCCGGCATTGCGCGAACTCGAGGCCGAACGCGGCATCGCCGACCTGTGGACGATGACCTGGACCGGCTTCGTGCCGCGCGCCCTATGGCCCGGGAAGCCCCGGGTGAGCGACGCCCGCGCCTATTCGGCGCTCTACTTCGGCTGGGACGGGAACTCGTACGCCACCACTCCGCCGGCAGATCTCATCCGCAACGTCGGGCCACTTTTCATGCCCCTGGGAATGGCCCTCTTCGGTGTCGTCCTCGGCGCGTTGCGCGCCGGGCTGACCTCCGCCGCAGGTCCGGTAAACGGCGAGCGCGCCGCGCTCTTTTCCATCCTGCTGCTCTCGGTCAACCTCGAGGGCTCTTACGGCCTGCTGCTCCCGACCCTGCTGCGGGTCGGCTTCGTCGTTCTTCTCGGCCTCGGCATCGTGCGCCTGTGGCGGCTGTGGCCTACGGCTGCGCGAGCGGGCTGACGGTCGACGCCGACGCTGGCGCCGCCCGCCGGCGGTAGAACCGGGCGCGGCCCTTCTCGAAGAACGGTTCGTCTTCGAACCAGCTCGACAGGAGGGCTTCGACCCGCGCCTCCCGGCCCCACAGGAGGAGTGTCTGGATCCGCCCGCCGTCTTCTTTCAGGCAACGCTCCAGGCCCGCCAATCTCGCCTCGACCACCGAAACGGGATCGGTGAGGTCGAAGACATTGACGCTCGTGAAGGCGCGAACGAAGCGCTGCTCGGCGGCGCTCCGCGCTACCAGCGGAAAGAGCTCGTAACCGATCTCGTAGTTGTCCCAGATCCGGGTTCGCCGACCGATGCCGAGGAAGTTGCTCATCTGGGCGACGGGATTCGAATGGAAGCGCTTGCCGTCTTCGAGGACGACGACCGAAGCGAGGGACTCGCGCCCCAGCAATGCGCTCGCGACGGGAAGAAACTCCGCCGCGTCGCGCGTCGTGCGCCGGGCATATTCCCAGAGCACCGCGGTCTGAAAGAGCACCACCCCCGCGAGAGCCAGGTGCGCGAACCGCAGGCGCAGAGGGCCGTGAACGTCTTCCGCACCGCCGGTGCGAAACAGCGGCACGAAGGCGACCGCCGCCAGCAGCGCGAACCGCTCGCGCAACAGCGTCCCGTGACTCTCACCGAAGTCGTCCGGACCGAAGATCGCGACCAGGGCGCAGCCGGCGCAAATCGCCATCAGCGCCCGGTAGCGGCGCGGCGTGGCGAGCGGTGCGGCCCGCGACCGAACGGCGAAGGTCTGCCACGCCAGGCCACCCAACGCGACGAGCAACCAGAGCAGCGGCGTGAAGAGCGCGAAGAGCCTGGAATGGGCGCTCGAGAACGGGAAGGCCCGGCGACTGATCAGCACGAACGGATCCGCCGTCCGGAGCTGAAAGAACCAACTGGCGATCGAGGCAGGCTCCGTCAGACGCCGCCAGACCGGAAAGTAGGCTTCGCCCGTGGCTGCGGCGCCGTGAACGAGCGCCAGGATCACCGCGGGCAAGAGCGCCAGGACAATCGCCAGGCAGATCCGTCCGCGCCGGGGCGCCGGTTCCGAAGCAGCCAGGAGCAGCAGGCTCGCCGCGAGCACGGCGAAGGCCACGAGATGGCTGAAGTAGACCAGGAGAAAAAGCAGCGCGAATCCCGCGACGCGCGGCGCGCGCCAGCGCTCGCTGCTGTCGCTGCCGTGGAAGTAGAAGCCGATCGTGACGGCGAAGCCGATCACACCAAGGAGAAAGTTGTAGAGCCCGCACAGCCAGAGCCAGTTGAATCCGATCGCCGCGCCGATCCAGAGACTGGTCAGGAGTCCGTCGCGGCCGGCCGTCGCCCAACGGAGGAAGCCCGTCGCAGCGACCAGCCCGGAAAACGTCAGGGTGGCGAGTATCTTGGTCGCGACCATTGGCGAACTGAAGCTCTGCAGCAGCATGAGCAACCAGTGGCCGCTCGAGTTCGGCAACGTCCAGGAGTTCCAGGCGAAATGACTGGCGACTGCCGGCGAGTCCCGCAGCAGCTCGAGCATCAGGTACGCGCTGTAGGAATGAGCCGGACCGTCCTGCGGTACGAAGTAGGCGACCGCCCAGATCGGCGCACACGCCAGCCCGACCAGGGCCGCGAGGTGAACTCCTGGACGCGCGCGCACCGGGCTCGGCGACCTCATGGGCAGCGTGAAACTCCTCGGACGACCATCGGGATGGCGTAGTCTACGTGCAGTCCGGCGCCGTGATGTCCAAGCCCAAACTGATTCTCTCCTGGCCTTACATCGAGTGGGGCGGGGCCCAGACCTATCTGCTCGACGTGGTGCGCCGCGCGGCAGGTTTCGACGTCCGCGCGGTGCTGCCCGCAGGGTCGTCGCCGACTTTGCTCGGCTTCCTCGCCGATCTCGCGGTCGAATGCGAATTCCTGCCGGCGCGCTTCGACCTCTCGGCGGCTTCCAGCCCCGGGCGCCGCCTGCTGCGGCGGGCCCGCAAGATCCGCACGGAGCGACTCTTCGCGCGCCGCCTGGAAAACCTCATCGACGACTCGACGCTGCTGCACGTCGACTTCGCGCCCTGGAGCTCGCACCGCCTCCTCACTCGCCTCGCGCGGCGCGCGCCCACCTTCATGACCCTGCATACCCGCCTGCCGCCGACCTCGCGCGCGCGCGAGCACCTCTGCCGAGCAAGGCTTCGCGGGCTGATGACCTTGCCGCGCTTCCACCTCCTGGCCTCGAGCCGGGATTGCCGCGACAGCCTTTGCCCCTATCTCGGGGAGGCTGCCTGCGACCGCGTCCCGGTGGCCTATCCCGCATTCGACGTCAGCGAGGTACCTGGACTCGACGATCCCCGGGCGCGAGCGGCGCTCTGCCAGCGGCTCGCGCTGCCGGCGGATCGCCTGCTCGTTGTCGTCGCCGCGCAGTTCATCGAGCGCAAGGGCTGCTGGACCTTTCTCGAGGCGGCCTCCCGTCTCGTGACCAGCGCTTCGCAACTCCACTTCGTCTGGCTCGGGACGGAGGATCTGGCGGCCACCACGGTTGCACGCATCGCGAGCTCGCCCGCCGCGGAGCATTTTCACTACGTTCCCTCGCGCCTCTCCGGCACCACCCGGGCAGACTTTCTCGGTGCGGTCGCGGCGCTGGCAGATATCTTCGTCCTGCCCAGTCTGGTCGAAGGCTTGCCGCTCGCGCTCGGCGAGGCGATGGCGCTCGGCAAGCCGGTGGTGGCTTCGCGCATCAACGCCGTTCCGGAAGCCATCTGCCACGACGAGAACGGCCTGCTGATCGGGCCCGGCGATGCCCCGGCGCTGGCCGAAGCTATCGCCCGGCTCGCCGCCTCGGCGGAGCTACGACAGCGCCTCGGCCGCGCCGCGCGCGCCACCGTCGCGGCGCGTTTCGGCGCGCCCCAGACGACCGACGTCACGCTCGCCGCCTATCGCGCCGCGCTCCGGTCCTGCGACTCGTTGCGATAGATTGACTCGCACTTCGCACATGCGCTCCCCTTCGCCACGGTCCCTGCGCCCGGCCGCCGGCGACTCGGTGCGCAACGCACTCTTCGGCCTGTCGTCCTGGCTGCTGCCGCTCCTCCTGACCCTAGCCGTCACTCCTGTCGTCGTGCGCTCGTTGGGCCCGGAGCGCTACGGACTCTTCGCCCTCGTCCTCGGTGCTGGAGGGTACGCCCTAGGACTGACCCCGGCGCGCGCTCTCGTCCGCCAACTCGCGGCGTATCGCGCCAGCCAACAGATGCATCGTGCGGGCGAGCTGCTGGCGACGGCGACCCTGCTCACCCTGGCGATGGGAGTACTGCTCGGCCTCGCCCTCGCGCTCGGCTCGGGCTGGCTGGCGCACTCGGTCCTGAGCCTTCCGGCGGAGCTGCGTGGCGTCGCCACGCAGGCTCTCCTCCTCGCCGCGCTCGGGGTACCCTTCGGCATGCTGAGCCAGGTTTTCGCCGCCGTTCCGCAGGCGCTGCGCCGGATCGATCTTTTCGGCCGACTGGCGACCCTTCTGGCGATCCTCCTGGTGG
>JBDSRU010000374.1:0-5630 GCA_039929145.1 Thermoanaerobaculia bacterium | reverse complement strand
CCACCGACACGCCGTCGTCCTGGACCGCCTGCAGCACTTTCATCACGTCGCGCGAAGTCGCCGAGTCGAGCGCCCCGGTCGGTTCGTCGGCCAGCAGGAGCTTGGGTTGCGCGACCAGCGCGCGGGCGATGGCGACGCGCTGCTGCTGCCCGCCGGAGAGCTCCGACGGCAGATGCTCGGCGCGGTCGGAGAGTCCCACCTTCTCGAGGTAGACGGCGGCCCGTTCGTTCCTCTCCTTGCGCGGCACGCCCTGGTAGTAGAGCGGCAGCGCGACGTTCTCCGCCGCGGTCTTGAACGGAATGAGATGGAACGACTGGAAGACGAAGCCGATGTACTGGCTGCGGTACTGCGCCGCCCGGGTTTCGGAAAGCCCGCCCATGTCGGTGCCGTCGAGGCTGTACTCGCCCTCGTCGTAGCGGTCGAGCAGCCCGAGGATGTTCATCAGCGTCGACTTGCCTGAACCCGACGCCCCCATGACGGCCACCAGCTCGCGCGCCCCGATGTCGAGGTCGATCCCCTTGAGGACGTGCAGCCGGTTGCGCCCGACGGTGTAGCTCTTGTTCAGATTTCGCAGACGGATCATGTGCGTTCGGAGAAGCTCCTGGCTCATTTACGCTCGGCGGCGGGGAAAGGTTTGGCGCACAGCGCGCGCCCTGCTCGAACGGGAAGGGGACGGGCGATGGTAACGTTCCGCGCCATGGAACGGTCCTTCCCCCGCACCCGCATTCTATCCGCACTCTCGCCCAGCCGGGGCCTCCGGGCCTCCTGCATGATGTTGGCATTGGCCGCCTGTACCTGGCTCGGTGCTGTCCGGCCCCTCACCGGCCAGACTCCCCCGGTCGCCGCCCCCGCCAAACCGCTCACTCCGCCGCCCGCGGCGCCTACTCCGGAAGAGCTTGCCGGCCCGCCGGCCAGTGCCACCCGGCTGCCTTCGGGGCTCACGACCCGGCAGCTGCGCGCCGGCACCGGCAAAGTATCGCCGCGCCCACAGGACTGGGTTTTCTTTTTCGCGATCGGCCGGCGCACCGACGGCACCGTGGTGCAGAACACCTTTGCGACTCCGGACCCGACCCGCCTCCAGACGAGCCGGCTCATCCCCGCCTGGCAGGAGGCTTTGGCGGGCATGGTCGTTGGGGAGCAGCGCCGCTTCTGGTTTCCGGCGTCTCTCGCGCCGAAGAATCCGAAGACCGGCATGCAGGAGGCGATCGTCTTCGACCTCGAGCTCGTCCAGGTCGTGAGAGTGGCCGATCCGCCGAACTCCCTCAAGGCGCCCGATCCCAAGGCAAAAAAGGTCGGTCTCGGAAGCTGGGTCCTGACGGTGAAGCCCGGCACCGGAACCGCCACAGCCACCCGGCAGGACGCAGCGCTGCTCCACTTCACCGTCTGGAACGACCTCGGCCAGACGCTGTCGACTTCGGTCGCCGACGGCCGCCCGACGCTCTTTCCGCTGGATCGCGTGATGACCTCTTTCGCCGACTGCGTCGAAGGGATGAAGATCGCCGAGACGCGCCGCTGCTGGGTCTCGGCTGAACGCAACGAAGGCTTTCCCGGTGCGCCCAAAGGCGCGCTCATCTTCGAGCTCGAGCTGTTGAACCTGGCCGACGCGGCGAAGATCTTCACCCCCGGCACCGCCAAGCCGAACTGACTTCGGCATCCCTCCGCCCGGAGGGAGTGAAATAGGAAAGGCCCGGCAGAGGATCGCCGGGCCCTTCGTATTCAACTCTTGAGCGCTGCTTCCTCAGTAGCGGTAACGCTCCGGCTTGAACGGGCCATCGACGTCGACGCCGATGTAGGCCGCCTGCTTCGCCGTGAGCTCGGTCAGCTTCACGCCGAGCTTCTCGAGGTGGAGACGCGCGACCTTCTCGTCGAGCTTCTTGGGCAGCAGGAACACCTTGTTCTCGTACTTGCCGGCGTTCTTCGCCAGGTCGACCTGTGCCATCACCTGGTTGGTGAAGCTGCACGACATGACGAACGACGGGTGGCCGGTGGCGCAGCCGAGGTTCAGGAGCCGCCCCTCGGCGAGGATCATCACCGCGTGGCCGTCCGGGAAGCGCCACTCGTCGTACTGCGGCTTGATGTTCTCGCGCTCGATGCCGGGGAAGTTCTTGAGGCCGGCCATGTCGATCTCGTTGTCGAAGTGACCGATGTTGCCGACGATCGCCTTGTCCTTCATCTTCGCCATGTGGTCGACCGTGATGATGTCGAAGTTGCCGGTCGCGGTGATGAAGATGTCCGCGGTCGCGAGGGTCGCTTCGAGCGTCGTGACTTCGTAGCCCTCCATCGCCGCCTGCAGGGCGCAGATCGGATCGATCTCGGTGACGATGACGCGCGCGCCCTGACCCTTGAGCGCCTGGGCGCAGCCCTTGCCGACTTCGCCGTAGCCGCAGATGACGGCGACCTTGCCGGCGAGCATCACGTCCGAGGCGCGCAGGATCCCGTCGGTCAGCGAATGGCGGCAGCCGTACAGATTGTCGAACTTCGACTTGGTCACCGAGTCGTTGACGTTGATCGCCGGGAAGAGCAGCGTGCCGGCCTTCTCCATCTCGTACAGGCGATGGACGCCGGTGGTCGTCTCCTCCGACACGCCGAGGATCGCCGGGGCGATGCGGTTCCAGCGCTTCGGATCCTCTTTCAGCACCTTGGCGAGCAGCGCCAGGACGAAGGCGTACTCTTCGCTGTCGGCCGCGGTCGCGGCAGGCACCGCGCCCGCGTTCTCGAACTCGACGCCCTTGTGGATGAGCAGCGTCGCGTCGCCGCCGTCATCGACGATCAGCGTCGGGCCGAGGCCGTTGCCGAAGTCGAGCGCGCGCGCCGTGAAGTCCCAATACTCCTCGAGCGTCTCGCCTTTGTAGGCGAAAACCGGGATGCCAGCCGGGCTCGCCGCTGTGCCGTTCGGGCCGACGGCCATGGCCGCGGCGGCGTGGTCCTGGGTCGAGAAGATGTTGCACGACACCCAGCGCACGTCGGCGCCGAGCGCGTGCAGGGTCTCGGCGAGAACTGCGGTCTGGATCGTCATGTGGAGCGAGCCCATGACCCGCTGTCCGGCGAGCGGTCGCGCCGCCGCATACTCCTTGCGGACGGCCATCAGGCCCGGCATCTCCTGCTCGGCGAGGCGGATCTCGTTGCGTCCCCACTCGGCGAGCTGGAGGTCCTTGACGAAGAAGTCCAGCTTGGTGCTGGCGGCGGTCGGTACGGCGGTCGTCATCGTGGAGTCCTTTCCTTGCAGTTGAAATGTGAACGGACGATTCGGGAAGGGTGGTGGGTCATCTGCTTTTCTGCGCAGCAGCTCTCGTCTGCGCCTTGGTGCCTGTGGAAAGTCCGCCGCTGCGGATGCCGGCGGCGAGGAGCAGGGCCGGGCCCTTGGCTTCGGCTTCGGGCGGGAGCGGCGCGCATTCGGCCGCGGTGAAACCGGTCGTCGCGAGCAGGGCCTTGAGCTCTTCGGCACCGAATCCGTTGCGAACCTGGCCCATCTGGCGACGAAAGCCGTCACGGTCGTGGCGCAGGAGATCGACGATGACGGCGCGGCCGCCCGGCTTCAGGATGCGCGCCATCTCGGCGACCGCCTCGGCCGGCGCCGCGACGTGCGTGAGGGCGAGGAGCAGCAGCGCGGCATCGCAGCTGCCGTCGGCGATGGGCAGGGTTGCGAGATCGGCGCGATGGAGCTCGACGTTGGGCAGAGCGCGGGTGCGGCGCTTCGCTGCGGCGAGCATCTCGGGCGAAGCGTCGACGGCGATGACCCTTGCCACCCAGGGCGCGAGCCGCACCGTCAGGTCGCCGGCGCCGCAGGCGAGGTCGGCCACCACCCAGTCGCGCGGCAGAAGCGCCGCGATCGCCGCCTCACCGAACACCCGTCCGTAGAGGTCGGCGCGCAGCGTCTGCCATTCTTCCGCGACGCCGGCGAAGAATCCGCCGCCGGTTTCGCTGCGCTCGGCGAGGCGGCGCTCCAGACGCAGGCGATCGTGCGCCAGGGCCGGCCAGCCGGCGATCTCGGTTCGGGTGAGCGACCACAGCGAACGCGCGGGTCCCGGAAGCTCCCCGTTCGCCATGGTGTAGAAGTTGGCGGTGCGCGCGCTGCGCGACACGATCCACCCCTGGTCGAGAAGAACTTTCAGGTGCCGCGACACACTCGATTGCGGTAGCTGGACGATCTCGCCCAGCTCACCAACCCCGAGCTCCTCGCCGTCGAGCAGCGCGAGGAGCCGCAGCCGCGCCGGGTCGGCAAGCGCATCGAGACGGGCCAGGTGGGTCGCCACCTGGGGCTCGGCGAACGGTTCGGCAGCGGGGGGTTTCGAGGTCGGCTTCATCCTTATATCCGGATTAAAGCACCAAACCTCGCTTCCGTCAAGGGGAAGCTTCCTGCCTGTCGGGAGCGGAGCTCGCGGCGCCGAACAGCAGCACGGCAACAGCTCCCCAGCCGAGCGGCAACGCCGGCACGAGGAACCGGGGCAGGAACTCGGTGAGAAGCGCATGAAAGAGGAAGAGCGCCGCCGGCGCTACGAAGAAGACGGCAAGCGCCAGGTTCGGCCCGCGCCAGGCGCGCCAGCCGACGCGCAGGACCGCCCCGGCGAGCAGCAGCGCGACCATGAAAGTCAGGTCGAGCGGCAGGAGCGCTTCCGGGGAGCGCTCGGCGAAAAGGCCGCGCCAGGCGACCGCGACCGTCGCCACCAGGTGTGGGCCCGGCGCCGAGACGAACTCGCGCAGCGCCTCCCGGCCGAGTCGGCGGTCGGACGCGATCGGGTCTGCCGGAGGCCGGCGCTCGGCATGCCAGCGGCGCAGCGAGCGGGTGAAGAAATTGCCTTCGCCCTTCCACTCGTAGCGCAGGTAAGTTGCCTCCGGCCAGCGATGCTCCCCCTTCCGGCGCACGGCTTCGATCGGCGTCCAGGCCGCCACGGCAGGAAGCAGCCCTTCCTTCGCCATGTGGCGGTCGAGCTCGGCGCGCGAATAAAGCACTTGTCCGCCGCGATCGGCGAGCACGAAACTCCCCGTCACCCCCAGATTGCGAGTCATCCAGGCCGCGCTCGGGGCGAGCGCGAGAAGCGCGAAGCCGGCGGCGTGGCGGAGGCGCCGCGCGAGCGGCCACCGGCCCGGTGCCAGGAGCACGAGGGCCATGCCGATCGGGATCAGGACGAGGTTCGCGCCGCGCGCCAACGGGGCGAGGCCGGCCACCACGGCAGTGAACACGACGAGGCCCGCAGAGGCTCGCGTGACCGCGCGGGTCCAGCCGAACGCGAACAGCGCCACGAGCGCCGCCGCCAGGCCCTCGGAGCCCGGAGTCAGCGCCGCCTGTCGCAGTGCCGGGCTGGCTACGACGAGCGTCGCAGTCGCCACGCTGGCCGCGAGACTCCCTCCCGCCGTGTGGACCGCCGCGGCTGCGGCGGCCGCGGTCAGCGCCAGCAAGAGTCCGCCCAGCAGCCGCGCGATCCGCGCCGGCGGCCCGAACCGGTTGTCGCGGAGCTCGGCCTCGGTGCGGGGAAGAGCGACCCCGCCGAGGCGCCAGGCGGCGGCGAGCACGGCGGGATACCCGGGCTCGCGGTAGGCGTCGGGACTGGGTGCAGCCGCCAGGAGGGGCGCAGAAGAGAACACGCCGTGCCGGGCCAGGTGGGTCGCCGCCCGCAGGTAATCGACTACGT
>JBDSRU010000373.1:0-10510 GCA_039929145.1 Thermoanaerobaculia bacterium | reverse complement strand
ATCGCCCGGCGATTCTATCGGCTCGGCGTGGGCGAAGGCGAAGCGGTGCCCGCAGCCCAGTCGAAGGCGAGGTCGCCGGTGCGGGCGAGGATCGCCTCCCACCAGTCGCGGTGGTCGACGTACCACTTCACGGTTTCCTCGATCCCCTGGTCGAAGGCGACCAGAGGCTTCCAGGCGAGCTCGCCCTCGAGCTTGGCCGGATCGATCAGGTAGCGGCGATCGTGGTTTGGACGGTCAGGGACGTGCTCGATCCACTCCTCCGGGCGCTTGCCGAGGAGCGCGAGGACACGCTCGACGATCTCCATGTTGGTGCGTTCGTTGCGCGCCGAGACGTCGTAGATCGGCAGCAGTTCGGGCCGCGTGGCGGCCTCGTAGCCGACCTCGACGCGCGGCGCGTGCAGAATCGTCCAGATCGCCGCGCAGTGATCGGAGACGTGCAGCCAGTCGCGCATTTGCAGGCCGTCGCCGTAGACCGGCACCTTCTTGCCGCGCAACACGTTGGTGATCATCAGCGGCACGAGCTTCTCGGGAAACTGGAAGCGACCGTAGTTGTTCGCGCAGTGGGTCATCGCGATGTCCATTTCGCGATAGGTCTGCATGTAGGCGCGCACGAACTGGTCCCCGGCGGCCTTGGCCGCGCTGTAGGGAGTCTTGGCGTTCAGCGGGCTGCCTTCGGTGAAGAAAGCGGCGTCTTCGGCGAGCTCGCCGTAGACCTCGATCGTCGAAACGTGCAGGTGGCGCTTCACCGGATGGCGGCGCGACGCCTCGAGAAGAATCTGCGCCCCCAGCGCATTGGTGCGCGCGAAGGCCGAAGGATCGAGCACGGCGCGATCGTTGTGGCTCTCGGCGGCGAAATTCACCACGTAGTCGGGCTGGTACTTGCCGTAGATCTCGAGCATTCCCTCGAAGTCGCAGATGTCTTCGACGACGAGATGAGCGCGGTCGCGGACGGCTTCGAGGTTCGCCTCGTTGGCGGCGAACGACATGTTGTCGAGCGCCACGACCACGGCGCCGGGTTCGCGCTCGAGGACGTCATGGACGAAGTTCGAGCCGATGAAGCCGCAGGCTCCGGTGACGAGGTAGGTGGTCATGTGGGAATCCATCCATCGTCGCCGCCGAGGTCGATTTCGACGAGACCGTCTTTGCCGGCCCGTTCGATGCGCGCGAAACGGTACTGGAACTGGGTCATCGCGAACTCCAGAAACTGCTCGGGATCGACTCCGAACGGAATCGGGGCGTAGGGCGAAAACATCTCCTGCACGACCCCCAGGGCCGGCGGCAAGAGCGCTTCCATCTCTGCCTCGACCGCCTTCCACACCTCGGGTCCTCCCTCGGCGACGAGCCGCGAGAGCAGGTGAACTCCATAGGCGATGTGGCGCGACTCGTCCTGCCGCAGCAGCCGGACCCCGGCGCAGATTCCCGGCAGGATACCGCGCGACTCCAGAATGGACAGATAGCCTTGATATCCGGTCTCGGCCAGGACGCCTTCTACGATCATGTTGTACGTCACCGCGGCACGGGCGACCGCGACCGGCGAGCTGTCGCTGCGCAGGCGCCCCATCGCTTCCGGCAGGGCCTCGTAGACGATCGCGCGGAAGCTTGGCGAGTGGAAGCCGGCCAGGTCGCGACGATCGCCGGTCACCTCGTCGAGAAAGCGGCGAAAGAGGTCGACGTGCTTCGCCTCTTCCCAGAGGAAGGAGGTGAGAAACATCTCTTCCTCGATCCTGCCCTCCCCGGCAATGACCTGGATGAGCGGCAGGAGATCGAGAGTGACCGACTCTTCGCCGGCCTGGAACATCGACGTCAGGCGGAGAAGCAGGTCGCGCTCCGGCTCGGCGAGTCGACACCAGTCAAGGCGGTCCTGCCCGAAGTCGATCGTGGCAGGGTTCCAGATTCCGAAGCGCTTGGCCTTCTCGAACAGCCGGAAGGGAAGTGAGCCGCGGTCGAGGCCGCGCAGGCTGGTCGTCTGGAGTTCGCGCATCGGTTCAGCGTCCGGAAGGTGGGAGGAAGATCGGCACGAGGCGCGCGCAGTGCAGAAGCGCCTGTGCGGCCTGAATGTGGGGCAAGAGCGAAAACAGCGAGCCGCGCGTGAGCTTCAGCCCACCGCCCATGATCGCAGGCCCGGGCTCGAGCTCGCCCGAGAGCATTCGAATCCAGACCGCGGCGGGTGCTTCGAGACAGAAGTTCGCCGTCGCGAGGTCACCTGGCAAGGCGGCCCGGACAGCGCGCGCGCTGCCGTGCGCCAGATCCAGAAACACGCCCCGTGCGGCGCCGAAACCGGCGGTGGCGTCGGGCACGAGGGACAACGCCACCGAGCCCTTCCACTTCGCCGCGGCGATGCGAAAGGGCTCGCTCGCTCCGAGCTCGCGCTCGAAGCGCTCCACCCAGGCCGGACCGAAGAGCTCCGGGGTGGGTGAAGCGGAGTCGAAAGAAGAGGCGTCCGGCGTCACTTCGTTGCCGGAGCCTCGATGCCCTTGCGCGAAAGCTCGTCGTTGATGACCTTGGCAAGCTCCTCATACGGCACGGCGCCGTTGATGAAGCGGCCGTTCACGAACAGCGCCGGGGTTCCGGAGACGCCAGCCGCCGAGCCGTCCGCCATGTCGCGCGCCACGATCTGGGCCATCGATCCGCCATCGAGACAGGCGTCGAACTTCGCGGCATCGGCACCGAGCTTCGCCGCGGTGGCCTTGAGATCCGCGATGGCGAGCTTCTGCTGGTCGGCGAACAGAGCGTCGTGCATCTCCCAGAACTTGCCCTGCTCATTGGCGCACAGCGCGGCCTCGGCCGCCTTCGGCGCCTGCGGGTGGATGTTCAGCGGAAACTGCCGGAAGACGAAGCGAAGCTTGTCGCCGTAGACCTCTTTGGCCTGGGCGATTGCGGGGTTGACGCGGCTGCAGAAGGGGCACTGGAAGTCGGAGAACTCGATGATGGTGATCGGCGAGCCCACCGGGCCGCCCTTCGCGGGCGAACCGGCCTCGGCGACCTGGACGCGCGCGACGTCCATGAGAATCCGGGTCTTGTACTTGGCGCGCAGCGACTTGATGAAAGCCTCCTGCACCGTCTGGCCCTGCTGCTGGGTCAGGAACTGCTTGATCTGCGGCGCGATCTGATCGAGCGGACGGCCCTGGACACGGGCCTGATTCTCCTGGTACCAGGAGGCGACATCGGCGTCGGTTACTTCGCCGATCTTGCCCTGGATCTCGGCCTGCTGCAGGGCGAGCATGTCGATACCGCGGGCGGCCGCCTCGGTCTCCATGAGCTTCTGTTCCACGAGGCGGTCGAGACCCTGCTCGAGGAGCTGCTGGCGCTGCTGGTCGAGCTTCGCGAGCTGCGGGGCCAGCATCGTCTCGAGGTCGGCCATCGTCACCGGCTTGCCGTTGACTTCGGCGACCGGGGCATTCTTGTCGGCAGCAGCGGGCGCGGCAGCGGCCGCGGCCGGCTTGGCGGCGTTGCTCTTCTCGCCGGCGCAGGCCGGCAGGACGGAGCCGACCAGGCCCAGGATGGCGAGCGAGGCCATGGCGGCGAGAGCGCGCGGCTGCTTCAGCGAATTCGGGGAGTGACTCATTGCGGTGTTTCTCCTCTGGGGTTGGATCCGATGGCGCACGGACCGCCGAAATGGCGTTGGGCGGCTGGAATGCAAGTCGAAAGCCAGTCGCGAAGTCTACCCGAGATCCCGCCGGGATCCCGCCGGGGTCTGAAAAACTCCGCGCGGCCGGCGATCCACCGGATTTCGTAGAATCCGACCCGGTGCCGGCAACCGGGTGGTTCGCCGGGCCCTGATCCGTTCATCCTGCACCCCTGAGGAGTCCTGCCATGCGTATCCGGATGCTTTGCCCCCTGCTCGCCCTGGCCGTCACCCCCGTCTACGCGGAAACTTGCGCGACGACCTCCTATGGCGCCGGCGTCCACCTCTCCGAAGCCACGGCGATCGCCGCGATCCTCGACCAGCCCGCCGCCTACACCGGCAAGGAAGTCCGGATTGAAGGCGAGGTGCATGAAGTCTGCGCGATGGCCGGCTGCTGGATGGAGATCCAGGCGGGCGCGGGCGACCGGACGCTCAAGGTCAAGGTCAAGGACGGGGACATCGTCTTCCCCGTCACCGCGCGCGGCAAGCGGGCGGTGGCGCAGGGCAAGGTCGAGGACCTCGAGATGAGCCGTGCCAAGTACGTCCAGTTTCGCAAGCACGCCGCCAAGGAGACCGGTGAGGCCTTTGACGAGGCGAAGCTCGAGGGCGACGGCCCGTTTCACGTCTATCAGCTCGCCGGAACGGGCGCGGAGATCTGCAAGTAGCGCACAAGTGCTGGCCGGCGCCGAAGCGAGGCGCCCCAAACGCGGAAAAGCAAAGAATCAGTAAAGGAAAGGATCAGTAAAGGGAAGGTCCTGTTTTCCGGGGAGGTGCAGGGTTTTTTTCGCGTTCGCGGCGGCAGGGTAGAGGCTGCCTCGTGCGCGGCGGAGGCTCTGGCACCGAGCCGGCGACGGGCAGGAATCCCCTTTACTGAGCTTTTCTTTTTTTGGGAATCTTGGCCCTCAGCTGTCTCGGGTCCGGCTCCTTGCGGGTTCCCGGCTATGCTTGGGGTCTGCCATGAAACGGATTCCGGCGGGCGTGGTCGTGTTCGTGCTGGCGCTCGGGCTCTATGCTGCGACGACCCATCGCCGCGTTTTCTCCGCCGGCAACGACGCTTCGCGCTGGGCGGCGATCGAGTCGCTGGTGGACTACGGGACAGCCAGCGTTGAGCGCTCGCGCTTTGCCGCCAACATCGACCGGATCCGGCTCGACGGTCACGACTACTCGAACAAGCCGCCGATGCTCGCCTTCGCCGGGGCGGCGATCTACGCCGCACTGAAGACGATCTTCGGCTGGTCGCTCTCTGGCGCCAGCGCGGCGAGGGTCCTCTACTGGGTGACGCTGGTCCTCGTCGGCGTCCCGAGTGCCTGCCTCGTGGCGGGCTACTTCGTGGCGCTGGCGCGATTCCCTGGGCTCGATCTGCGCTGGCGCGGACTGCTCGCGGCGGCGCTCGGCGCCGGCACGCTGCTCTTCCCCTTCTCGACCACTCTCAACAATCACGCCGCGGCGGCGGCGCTGGTCTTCGCTGCCTGTCTCGCGGCGCTCGACGGCCGCGGGATGTCGAGTGGCTTCGCCGTCGGCCTGGCAGTCGCCGTCGACGTCCTGCCGGGTCTGGGACTCGCCCCCATCTTCGCGGCGATGGTCTGGCGCGGCGGGAATCCAAAGGCGCTCACCCGGTTCGGGCTGGCGTTCGCCTCCTGCCTCCTGCTCGCTGGCGCGGCGAACGTCGCGACGCACGGCTCGCCGCTTCCGGTGAAGCTCGTGCCTGGCGCCATCGATCTTTCGGCTCAGGCCGGCCCGGCCGCCGGGGGAGTGGTGCTGCCGCAGAACTTTGCCTATCCCCTCGAGATCCTCGGCGGAGGCCACGGACTCTTCGCCGTCTCGCCGGTCCTTCTGTGGGGCGCCTGGGGTCTGGCGCTCGCTTGCCGGCGCTCCGCTGGTGGCCTTCCCCCCGGCCCATTGGGAGAGGTCGCGAACTGGCGCCTTCTCGCCGCTGGGCTCGTCCTGCAGTTCGCGGGGCACGCGGCGCTCGCCGGCTCCTATGGCGGATGGTCGTACGGCTACCGGTATCTGCTGCCGATCCAGCCCCTGCTCCTTCTCGCCGCGCCCGTGGCGCTCATCGGCGCCCGTTCGGTGTCGCGCGCATTCTTCGCGGCGGTCCTGCCGGTTTCCATCCTCAGCGCGGCGCTCGGGGCCTACCATCCCTGGCCACCGGCGTTCGAGCAGGAATCCTCGGGGCATCCGGTGGCGCGTCTGGTGCACAATCCGGTCGGCGGCAACGCCGCCGCATGGCTGGCGGCGCGCGCTCCGGAAAGTGGACTCGCCGGCTGGGCGGCGCGGCGATTCGTCAGTCCGGACCGCGAGCTGCAGCGGCGCTATTTCGCGCTCTTCTTTGGCAGTAAAGGGGACCTCGTCACCATGAAAAAGTTCGTCGATTGAGCCTGCCGACCGATTCGACCGATCCGAACGATCCGAACGAACTCAACGGTCCGAACGATCTGAACGAGCGGAGCGGAGTCGGTGCGCCGCGCAAGACGGCTCGGAAGGTGCCGGCCTCCCTGCTGTTCTTCGGCGACCGTTTCGCGGCGATCGACAAGCCTGCCGGTCTGTCCCTGCGAACCTCGCGTGCCGACCCGCACGGCGCGGCGCGAGGCCTCGTCGAAGCTCTCCGCTTCCGGGACCGGGAGCTCTTCGAGGGGCGGGAGCCTCAACTGGTCCACCGTCTCGACGAGTCGACCAGCGGCGTCGTGCTGGTGGCGCTCGACGTCGACATTCACCGCGAGCTGGTGAGCCGGTTTGCCGCGCGCCAGGCGGAGAAGCGCTATCTCGCTCTGGTCTGGGGGCATCCGCGTCCGGCGGCCGGGAGCTGGCAGGCGCCCCTCGGCCCGGACAAGAAAGATCGGCGGCGGATGAAGGTCGATGCCGAGGGCCGCGCGGCGCTCACCGAGTACCGGACGCTCGGCAAAGCGGCGCACGTTGCGCTGCTGGAACTCACGCCGCGCACCGGACGGACGCACCAACTGCGAGTCCACCTCGCGGCCGCAGGACATCCGATCGTTGGAGACGACCTCTACGGCGGGCCCCGGGAGCACGGAGTGCGTCCGCCGGCACTGCGCGCGGCGTTGGCGCCTGGGCGCTCGCTGCTGCACGCCTTCAGGTTGTCGATCCCCGGTCTCGAGCCCGAATCGTTCGAGGCCCCGATTCCGGCCGATTTTGCGGCCGCCCTCGCTGCCTGCAAGATTCCGCTTGCATTCCAGGAAACTCCGTGAGACACTACGTCGCAATACAAGCCGGACAGATTATTTCCCTCCCCCCTCATTTGATCCAATACACCCAATACTTTTCTATTTTTGAGGTCCATCGCGGACCTCGCATCAGCGCTCCGCATTCGCGGATCGCGACTTATCAACATGCAGTTGCATCAAGGAGTCACGCATGACCGAACAGGGCACAGTGAAGTGGTTTAACAACGAGAAGGGCTTTGGTTTCATCTCGCGCGAGAGCGGTCCGGACGTTTTCGTCCATCACACCGCCATCACCGCCGAGGGCTACCGCTCTCTCAACGAAGGCGACCGGGTTTCTTTCGAGGTCGTCGAAGGTCAGAAGGGTCTGCAGGCCCGCAACGTCGTCCGCATCTGAGCAGTTGTACCGCAAGGCACATTGATCTCATGACGTTCATCCTGGCGAGCCGGAAGTCTTCGGTGAGCTGTGCAGATTTCGCATTCGTCGGCCCAAGACGGGCCGGTGGCAAGGTCGGTTTCGATTCGAAGCCGAGCATCATTAACCGAGTAGGTGTAAGGAGCAGGGCATGACCGAGCAGGGCGCAGTCAAGTGGTTCAACAACGAGAAGGGGTTTGGCTTCATTTCGCGTGAGAGTGGCCCGGACGTATTCGTCCACCACACCGCGATCCTCGCCGAGGGATATCGCTCCCTCAACGAAGGGGACCGTGTCTCCTTCGAAGTGGTGGAGGGCCAGAAGGGCCTGCAGGCGCGGAACGTCGTCCGCATCTGACGCAGCCTCTCTCTTTTAGATTTCAATCGATCGCCCCTGCCGCTCGCGGCCGGGGCGTTTTTTTTGTCCGCTTGACCTGAAAATGTGACCTCGAGGGCCTCTCGGGTACATTCCCTCCGAATGGACCTCGAGGCGACCGTGCGCGACCTGGCCCCGCGACTCCTGCGCTACTGCAAGGGGCGCCTCTGGAGCGCCGAGTCGGCCGAAGACGTGGCTCAGTCGGCGCTCATGGCGCTGGTGGTTCGCTGGCGCGCGTTCGGACCGCCCGATTCCCCCGCCGCGTTCACGTTCTCGATCGCCCGCCGTCGCGCCTGGCGCGCTGCGGTTCGCGACCGGCTTTTCCAGCCGCTCTCGACGCTGGCATTCCGGAACGAGCCCGTTTCCGATCCGCTTCCGGAAGCTGAAGCGAAATCGGAACTGCGGCGGCTTCGAAGCGCCCTGCAAAAGCTTCCAGTAAGGGAAAAAGAGGCCATTCTCCTCGTGGTCGCCGGCGAGCTTGCGATCGTCGAGGCTGCCGAAGTGCTTGGCATCTCCGAGTCTGCCCTCAAGATGCGACTTGTCCGCGCGCGGCAGAAGTTGAAGGAGTCCAGACGATGAGAATCGAAGACGAGGCGACGCTCAAGAGGGCCCTCGATCCCGAACGAGTCGAGGTCGAAAGAGTCGTTGCTGCCGCGCTGGCAGCGAGACCCACCGACGTCAAGCGCGGCGCACGATGGGCCGCAGTCGCTGTCGCCCTGATCGCACTTGTAGTCACCTACGCTCGACGTGAGCCCCCCTTTACCGAGCCTTTGCAGTTCTCCGGGGGGGGCGAGGTGACGACCAGCGTCAGCAACTTTGGGTCGGTGATGCTGGTAGAGGGAGGCTCGGGCCGGACCCTCGTCGCAGGTGGAGCCGTGAAGAGAGAGTCGATAGGGCAACAGCATTCCTACCGGATCACGATTACGAAAGGAGCGGCGCCATGAAAAGTTCGCTGAAGGGGCTTCTGGCAGTGGCTTTGACCTTGATCGTCTCGAGTCCGCTAAGGGCGGAGTCGGAGCTGACAGGCAAGTTGCGTCAGCGAATCGAGTTGGATCTCGCCGACGCGGCGCCCGCTGACGTCTTCGCCACCTTCGCAAAGATGTTGGGAGCGGAGCTTGAGCTCTCTTCAGCTGTCTCGGGGAGGATCTCGGTGCGCCTGCAGAACGTCACTGCGGAAACCGCACTGGGCGCAATCTGCGAATCGATCGGTTGCCGGAGCGAGCTCGAGTGGGGTGACAAGCCTCTCCTTCGGATCCTCCCGATCGTCGCAAAGACTCTCGAACCGCAGCGAGAGGCGCTTCGCCAGAGTCTCGATTCGCCGATGAGTATCTCGCTGAAAGACGCAACTGCGATGGACGTGCTCGTCAGCCTCTCTCGGCTGCTCGAGGCGGAGCTTCAGGTACAGGCAGGAACCACTCAAACCGTGACTCTCGAGTTGCAGGGGGTGCCGGCGCGCCAGGCTCTTGACGCGGTGAGCGCTCTGATCCGGATGGACTGGGATCTGCGGGAAGCGACCGTCGACGGAAAGATCAAGCGAATCTTGAGGATTTCGCCGAGGAAGCCGATCTTTCCAGTGCCGGCAACTCCGGCTGTCAAAGAAAAGCGTTGAGTCTTCAGGCCGTGATGCGGACGACGACGACGGTCAGGTCGTCGAGGAGCTCGCTGTCGCCGCGGAAGAAGGCGAGGTGCGAGAGGACGGCCTGCTCGACTTCGCGCGGGCGGGGGTCGCGGCGGGCGGCCGAGGCGAAGGCGTCGACCAGACGCTGTTCGCCGAACGGTCGGCCACGAGGGTCGGTCGCCTCGAGCATGCCGTCGGTGACGAAGAGCCACAGGTCGCCCGGCTCGAGCGCCTCGGCGCGTTGCGGAAAGGCGGGCGGCAGGCGCGTGCCGAGTGGCGGCGAGCTCGCCTCGAGAATGGTGACCGTTCCCGAAGCGGCGCAGAAGCGCATCGCCGGCGGATGCCCGGCGGTCACCACCTGGACGCTGCCGGTCGTGCGGTCGAAGAGCGCGATGACCAGGCTCATGAAGAGGCGCGAGACGCCGCTGTCGCGCACCAGAATGTTCAGGCGCTCGACGACGGCGCGCGGCTCGGCGAGGTCAGCGCGCAGCAGGTGGAGCCCGGCGCGCACGCCCGAAAGCAGCAGGCCGCTTGCGACACCGTGACCGGCAACGTCGCCGACCACGACTGCCAGGCGGTCGGCATCGACGGCGAGAAAGTCGTAGTAATCGCCGCCGACCTCCGTGGCCGGCAACGACATTCCCTGGAGCTCGAGCCAAGCCACCTCGGGTGCCGACGAAGGGAGCATCGCGAGCTGGATGGCGCGCGCATCTTCTAGCTCCTCACGCATGCGCGAGCTCTCGCGCTCGCGCGACGAGGCGGCGCTCCACTCGGCGACGAAGCTCCCGAGCTGGCGCCGGGTCATGGCCCACCCGGACCAGGCGGCGAAAGAGTTGACGAGAACGATGCCGATGAACGGTCCCCAGAAAGAGTCCGGAGCTTCCTCCAGGCCGCCGGCGAGAATCCGGATGCCGGCGATTCCCGAGGCGCCGACCGCGAGGAGCGGCGCGTCGCTGCCCCGCAGACGCAGCAGGACGAGGAGCAGCGGGCAGAGGAAGATCGAGGCGAACATCACCATCGGAAAGATCGTGGTGATTCCCATCCAGAGCGTGAAGCCGGCGGCGAGAACGGCGAGCACCGCCGGGTGAAAGCCCGCCCGCCACCGCTCACGACGCAGGCCGAGGATGCCGCCGATGAGAACTGCAAGGGCAACCGCCGTCGCTCCGGCTCGCAGGAGGTCGCCGCGTGAGATCTCGACGATCGTCATGACCAGCGCCACCGGTGCGAAGCCCCAGAGCAGCGGCCGGAGGACAGCGGCGTTCCTCTCGTCGCGCCAGCGCTGGGTGGCTTCGGCTCG
>JBDSRU010000372.1:0-6159 GCA_039929145.1 Thermoanaerobaculia bacterium | reverse complement strand
GTCGCGGCGCGTCTCGAGATCGATCGTGTGAGCGTTCTGCGCCAGGATACCGTTCATGAAAGACCGCGCCTGCGCCGTAGTCGGCGCCGGCGTGGCGGTGAAGAACGATTCGATCTGGCCCTGCAGGGCGTCCGGAATCTCCAGATTCCCCCCAGAGCGAGTCCACAGGCTGGTCGCTCCCTCGGAGAGGAAGTGCGGCGTCTGGACCCAGGAGGCGTCGACCCGGAAACGGCCGGCGAGGCCCCAACGCAGACCGGCGCGCTGATCGCGCCGCCCTACGTTATCGGCGGTCATGTCGAAGCTCCAGGGGCTCTCGGCTTGATCGAAGTTCAAGACGCCGTTGTCGAGCAGGAGGCCGTCCGAAAGGTCCCGGTACTCCTCGGCCTTCGAGGTCCGATCGCCGGAGATGTCGGCGAAGATCCCTCCCAGGTCGAGTGAGAAACGCCAGGGGTTCGGCTCGGCGGCGGCGAGCGGCAGCGCGAAAAGTGCAGACAGGCAGACCCCGGCGACGGCGGTCGAAAGCAGGCGGTTGTCACGGTTCATGAGCGTTCTCCTGATGAGCACTTGAAGCTCAGCGCTGGAAAAGCGGGCCCGATGGGTGGTTGGAGCCGTGGATCTGCGAGTGGCAGTTCAGACAGGAGCGGTTCGTGTTCCACATCGAGGAGTCGAGTCCGGCCACAGTCTGGTGGCGACCCTGAAGATGGCAGCTTTCGCACAGCTGCGAAGTGCGGGCGACCAGCAGGTCGGTGTTGTTGCTGCCGTGCGGATCGTGGCAGGTCTGGCAGTCTTCGCGCACCGGGCTGTGCTCCCACAGGAACGGACCGCGCTTCTCCTGGTGGCAGCCGTAGCAAAGGTCGTTCACCGAGTCGGCCTTGATCAGTTTCTCGCTCAGCCCACCGTGCGGGTTGTGGCACGAAGCGCAGTCCATCTGACCTTCGCGCAGCGGGTGGCGTGAGCGCTGGGTCATCGCGACGTTCATCGTCGTGTGACACGACAGGCAGAGTTGGGTCGTGCCCGTCATGACGATCCCCCGGCGCTCGACCTGTGCCGTGTGCACCGAGTGGCAGTCGATGCACCCGAGGCCGGAAGCCTCGTGCGCGCTGCCGCTCCAGAAGGCGTGCTGCTCGTTGTTGTTGTGACAGGAGGAGCAGACGGCGTTCGAAGCGAGCGTGCCTGCCTCGCGCGGCGTCTGGACGTCGTCCGCCTCGCCGGTCTCGGCGTGCTTCGCGGCGCCGTTGTGGCAGCTCTCGCAGCTCGCCGAGGCGTAGGCGTCGTCGTGCGCGAAAGCCTTGCCGTGGTGCGATCCAGAGAACGCCGTCGCAAGGTCGGCGTGGCATTCCGCGCAGGCCGGGACCTCTGCGGCGACCGTCGTCGCGAGCGCCAGCGAAAGTGCGAAAGCCAGAGCCACCGTCGTCCACAGGCGGTTGAAGAGGCTACTGGTGCGGACATTGCTCATTTCGACTCCTCCAGGAAAGGTCCTTGCTCGCGATTGTCGCGGGAATCAACCGGACAGGCAAACACGGCGGAGGGGGAGGGGGGCCACCCGAAAGGGTGGCGCAAAAAAAGCCCAGCTGTGTCGCGGCGAACGCTATTGCGCGAGCAGTTCGCGGATGCGGGCGATGAGCTTCTCGGCATTTGGCAGGTACTCGTCCTCGAGCGGCGGCGAGTAAGGTACCGGCGTGTCGAGGCAGCAGACCCGTGCCACGGGAGCGTCGAGATGCCAGAACGCCTTCTCCGCCACCCGCGCCGCGACTTCGCCGGCGAACGAGCCGGTCTGCGGCTCTTCGGTCAGCACGACGACCCGCCCGGTCTTCTGGGCCGTGGCCAGGATCGCCTCTTCGTCGAGCGGCTTGATCGTCCGCAGGTCCAGCACCTCGATCTCGATCCCTTCGGCCGCCAGCCGCTCCGCAGCTTCGAGCGCGACGTACAGCATGGCGGCGTAGGTGATGATCGAAAGGTCCCTGCCGGCCCGCGCCAGCCGTGCCTTGCCGAGTGGAATCGGTGCGGCGTCGGGAGAAATCGTCCCCTTGATGCGCCGGTAAAGGTATTTGTGCTCGAAGAAGAGCACGGGATTGTCGTCCCGGATCGCCGAACGGATGAGACCGTAGGCATCCTCGACGGTGCCCGGATAGACGATCTTCAGCCCGGGTGCGCGGTTGAAATAAGCCTCCGGATTCGCCGAATGGAAGGCTGAACCGGAAACCCTTCCCCCCGAAGGTCCGCGCATCACCATCGGCACCTTCTGGCCCCAGCGGTAGTGGTTGGTCCCGGCGCAGTTGACGATCATGTTGAAAGCGTTGGCGATGAAGTCGATGAACTGGAACTCGACCACCGGTCGCAGGCCCATCATCGCCGAGCCGATCGCCGCGCCAACGAAGCCTGACTCGGCGATCGGAGTGTCGATCACCCGCTCCGGACCGAACTCGTCCAGGAGCCCCGCCGTCAGCTTGAAGGCGCCGCCGTAGACGCCGATGTCCTCGCCGATCAGGTAGACCGTCGGATCGGCCTTCATCTCGTCCCACAGGCCCTGACGGATGGCGTCGAGGAAGGTGACTTCTCTGGCTTCAGCCTTCACGCCATTCCCCCTTCAGCGTAGACGCCTTCGTGGGCGCGTTCGGGAGGCGGCATCGGCGAAGCGAGGGCGAAGTCGACCTCGGCATCGAGCTCGGCGTGGATGACGGCGGCGATCGCGTCGAGCTCCTCCTGCGTCGCGAATCCGTTGCCAAGCAGATGGCGCTCGAAGCGGTCGATCGGATCCTTCGCCTTCCACTGTTCGAAGAGTTCCTTCGGTACGTAGGAGGCGTCATCGTGCTCGGCGTGACCCTTCATGCGGAAGGTCTTGACTTCGAGAAGCTGCGGTCCGCCTCCGTCCCGGGCCGCTTCGATCATCGCGCTTGCCGCTTCGTAGACCGCCAGCACGTCGTTGCCGTCGGCGATGCGCGCCGGCACGCCGAATGCGGCGGCACGCTGCGCCAGGTCCTTGATTTTCATCTGGTTCGCCGTCGGCGTCGAGTAGGCGTAGCCGTTGTGCTCGGCTACGACGACCAACGGCACTCCCAGCACCGCCGCGACGTTCATGCCTTCGTGGAAATCGCCGGTCGACGTTCCGCCGTCGCCGATGTAGGTCATGGCAACGTAGCTCTTGTGCTGGAGCTTCGCGGCGAGGCCGACGCCTGCCATCACCGGCACCAGCGCGCCGAGCATCGAGATCGGCGAGATCAGTCCGCGCTTGAGATCCCCGAAGTGCAGATTGCAATCCTTGCCGCCGGTGGGGCTTCCGCCGCGCGCCATGTACTGGGTGAAGACCTCGCGCGGCGAGACGCCACGCACCAGCATGGCGCCGAGATTGCGGATCAGCGGCGCGACGACATCGTCGGGTCCCATGGCGTAGGCGGTGCCGATCGAGATCGCCTCCTGGCCCCGGCTGCCGTAGAGACCGCCCACGACCTTCCCCTGGCGATAGAGATTCGTCAGGCGGTCCTCGACCAGGCGGTTGAGCTTGAGGAAGCGGTAGAGCTCCAGCTGGCGTTCGCGCGAGAGCGAAGTCTTGGCGAGCTTCTCCGTGCGCTCACTCGGCTGCGGATAGAGCGAGCCCAGCGCCGTCACGAGTGAATCGCCGTACCCAGCGTCGCGTGGGCGGCTTCCATCACCGCCTCCGAGAGCGTCGGGTGGGCGTGGATCGTGTGCATCAGCTCCTCGGTCGTCATCTCCGCCTGCAGGGCGACGCAGGCCTCGGCGATGAGATCGGTGGCATGCGGACCGATGATGTGCACGCCGAGGATCTCGTCGTACTTCTTGTCGCGGACGATCTTGACGAAGCCCTGCGCCTTGCCGAGGATCCGCGCCTTGCCGCTCGCCATGAAGCTGAATTTGCCGACGCCGACGTCGTAGCCGCGCTCCTTCGCCTTGGCCTCGGTGAGGCCGACGGTTCCGACCTCGGGCTCACAGTAGGTGCAGGAGGGCGTGCGATCGTAGTTGAGCAGATGCACGTGCATGACCTTCATGTGCTCGACGGCGAGAATCCCCTCGGCCGACGCGATGTGCGCCAGCCAGGGCGTCGGAACCACGTCGCCGATGGCATAGATGTGCGGCACCGTCGTCTGCATGACGCTGTTCACCGGCAGGTAGCCGCGTTCCGTCGCCAGCCCCACCTTGTCGAGACCCACATCCTCGGTGACCGGCGCACGACCGACCGCGACGAGCAGGATCTCGACGTCGATCACCGACTCCTTCTCGCCCTGCTTAAGCGTCACCTTGACGCCACCGTCGTAGGGCTCGGCCTGGGTGAGCTGGGTGCCCGTCATCACCTTCATGCCGCGCTTCTTCAGCTGGCGCTCGAGCTCCTTCGAGACCTCTTCATCCTCGATCGGCAGCAGGCGCGGCAGCATCTCGATCAGGGTGACGTCGGAGCCGAACGACTGGAAGACCGAGGCGAACTCGGTGCCGACCGCGCCGGCGCCGAGCACCGCGATCGACTTCGGAATGCGCTCCATTTCGAGCAGGTGGTCGGAGTTCAGGATCGACGTCCCGTTCGCCGGTGCGACCCGGATGTCGCGCGGCACCGAACCGGTCGCGACCATGATGTAGCGACTGGTGAGCGTCCGCCTGGCGCCGTCGGCGGCGGTCACCTCGACCGAGTGCGGACCGTTGAAGCGCCCGTGGCCGGCGACCGCCTCCACCTTGTATTTCTTGAACAGCGACGCGATGCCGGAGGCGCTCTTGTCGACGATGCCGCGCTTGTAGGCGTGCACCTTGGCGATCTCGATCGTCGGCTCCCCGACCGCGATGCCGAAGTCACCGGCGTGGCGGATCTGGTCGACGAGCTCGGCCGAATGCAGCAGCGCCTTGGTCGGAATGCAGCCGCGGTGGGTGCAGGTGCCGCCGAGCTTCGGATCTTTCTCGACGCAAGCCACCTTCATTCCGAGCTGCCCGGCGCGGATCGCAGCGACGTAGCCGCCGGGACCACTGCCGACGATCACCAGGTCGTAGTCGAAATTGCCCAGCGGAGTCGCCGGCGCGGGCGCCGAGGACGGCGAGCTGGCCCGGGCGACTGGTACCGGTACCGGCACCGCAACTGGGACCGGAACCGGAGCGGCGGCAGGCGCGGAGCTCGCCGCCGCTGGCGTCGCAGCGGCCGCTTCAGGCGCCGGAGGCGCGGCTGCCGTCGCAGCTGCCGCGGCCGGCTCAGCAGAAGCACCGGCGCTCTCGCCTGCAGCACCGATCAGTCCGACCACCTTGTTCACCGGCACGGTTTCCCCCGCCGCGTTGTGGATCGCGAGCAACACCCCGGCGACGGGGCTCGGAATCTCGGCGTCCACCTTGTCGGTCGAGATCTCGAACAGGGGCTGATCCCGCTCCACCTTCTCGCCGACCTTGACCAGCCACTTGGTGATCGTTCCCTCGGCGATCGACTCGCCCATCTGCGGCATCACGACTTCCGTCGCCATTTCGACTCCCGTTCAGGATGAAGAAGGTTTCGCTGGCTCTAGCCCTCGGTCTGAAGCGCCCCACCCTCCGCCTTCGGCTTCGCCGCGCTGAAAAGCGGCCACCCGCAAGTCGAGCGAAGGAGCACCCCAACCTTCGCGGCGACTTTACCGGAAGGATGGCGCGCCGCGCCATGCAGGGACACTACCCGCTATCCGAAACTGCTTTGGGTTCCTTGCAGAAACCTGATGGCGCGGAGCCGCCTGGAGCGGACTTGTTGCTGGCCGGTTCGCAGCCAGCTGGGAGGGCTGGTTCGACGGCCTTCGAAACCGGCCCGGAGCGCCGTGTTCAAGGCGCTCCGGGGTTCCAGGCCTCAGTAGGTGAAGCGGAGGCGAAAGCTGAAGACGTCGCCCTGGTAGTTGCCGTTGTCGGCGTTCAGGAGCAGGGCGCTGGGCAGGTAGTAGTCGAGGCCGCGGTTGACGAAGCTCTCGGTCACGTAGTCCTCGTAGCGGTAACCGAACCCGATCCCGAAGCGCTCGTTCAGGTCGAAGTCGAGGTTCGCTTCGGCGGTATAGAGCTCGATGTCTTCGTAGTCGTCAAAGCCGACCGCCGTGTTCGGGGTGCCTCCGGGCGGGCTGAAGAGATCGGCCTCGCCGTCCGACCGCGACCAGAATCCGGTCAGCTTGAAGTGCCAGCGCTCGGTGAAATCGCAATTGCCGCCGAGCCCGACGACGT
>JBDSRU010000371.1:0-2541 GCA_039929145.1 Thermoanaerobaculia bacterium | reverse complement strand
GGCAACTGCGGCGCCCTTTTCGACGCTCGCAACGGCGGCGCTTGCCCGTGCTGTGAGGGCGAGAACGGCGTCAACATCTCGTACCCGTGGATCTGGCCATGGCCGACCAGCCGCGAGCACGTTTTCTCCCTGGCGGAATCGGTGGACCGGGCGGCGCGGATCGAAGAGCTGCGGCGGTTGCTCTCGAGCGGAGAGTTTACGACGGTCTGCGCGATCGACTGCCGGGAGCTGATCGAGGCGAGGGTTGCGGAGTTGGAGCGTCCGTGACCAGCGCGACCGATCGGGTGACGATTTCCCGGGAGTCCGCGGAACTTGCGGCCGAGGTGCTGAAATCAGCCCTGGAGCAGCTACGCGAGGCGGCGATCCCGTTCAGCGCCGCCGCCACGGTCATCGCCGCGGTGGACCTGATCGAAGTCGCGATTGCGGAGCTGGCAGCGGCGCTGGAGTTACGCTTCTGATGCTCACCCCCGCCCAGCACGCGGCCATGGAGGGCGCGGCGCCGTTCCTGCTCGAGGAGCAGGTGGTGCTCGCTTCTGGCCTGAAGCTAGCCGGCACCCGGGCGCGCGTCTACTCGCTGCTGCGCCAGACGGCCGAGCGCGGCGAGCGGCATCGGATCGGTCAGTTCGTGGGGCCGGCGGGGTGGGTGCCGAACTACTACATCCGCCGCGCCTGGTCGGGTGGCTCGGCCGGCGATCGCCGCCTGCGGGACCTTCGCGAGCGCGGAATTCAGATCGAGACGACGCGTTTCGCGGAGGACTCCGCCGTCGTCCTCTACCGCTGGGTGGCGGACCCGGAGGGAAATCGCTTCCCCAACAGCTCCGGCGAATGCCGCCCATTGGCACGAGGAGGATTGATGGGCAGATCACGCACGGAAACGCAGGGGATAGACGCTCCCGCAGCCGATCGGCCCGCAAATCGCCTGCGGTTCTGGACGTCGGTCGGTCACCCGGGCAGCGACCTGCCGAACCGGGTGAACGTCGTCGCTCACGGCGCGACGGCTCACCCGCTCGCGCTCTCGCCGGCGCTGCTCGCCGAGGTCATCGGCGGATTGCCGGTCTCCTCGGCCCTCGCGGCGCATGACCAGCTGCTGCGTCGGCGCTACCCGGATCTGCGCGCCTGGCTCGCGGAGGGCGGCGAGCATGTGCTCTGGCTCGAAGCTGCCGTCGCCGAGACGATCAACCCGCTGCCGATGCTCGTCGAGATCCTCGGCAAGTGCGGCGCGGAGTACCTGGGCGACTGGCAGCAGCGCCCGAAAGTTCAGCAGCAGGGGGTGGCGTAAGTGGCGAGGGAGAAGCTGCCGAAAATGATGTTCTTTTCCGTCCAGGACTACCGCACCAGCGCGATCCGGATGCGCTCGATCATGACCGCCGACCGCGACCTGCGGCTCGTCTACACCGAGCTCCTGTTCGCCCTCTGGGAACACGGCGGCTACCTCCCCGCGGAGTCGGAGCAGTTGGTCGACATCCTCGGCCTGCCGCTCGAAGTGCTCGAAAAGGCCCTGCCGATGATCGAGGAGTTCGGCCGGCGCTCGACCCGTGGAGGAATCCGGATCGAGGGCGGTCAGATCTCGAATCAGCGGATCCTCGAAGACCTCGAGCGTGAGCTGCAGTACCGCGAACAGCAGGCCCTGTTCGGCCACCGAGGCGGCGCAGCTAAAGCCAAGGGTACCCCTAGGGTAGCCCAAGGGTTGGCTAAGGGTACCCCTGGGGTAGCCCAAGGGTCGGCTAAGGGTTCGGTTAGCCCTGCTTCTGCTTCTGCTTCTGCTTCTGCTTCTGCTTCTGCTTCTAAAGACACAGAGACTACGTCTCTGCAGGATCGGCAACCGGAAGTCGAGAAACCGAAGACGCCACAGCAGCGGTTCGTCGATGCCTGCTGGGAGCTCTACGACCGCTTCGGAGCCAGACGACCTGCCGCGGGTCTGCTGGGAGTGTGGGCGAAAGAGTTCTGCGCCGGCGACCGTGAGTGGCTCCTGCGGGAGCTCGAAGACCTCGGCCTCTCCGGCCACTTGAGCAAGGGCGACGGCTACGTGCGCCAGGCTCTGGCGGGAATCAGGACTCGGCGAATCTCCGGGCCGGTGGCGGTCGCGAAGCTTGCGCCCCCGCCGCTCGCTGTCGGCACGGTCTCGCTCGACGGCTCGATGGTCTGGAACGGCTCGGACTGGGATCCGACTCCGGCGGATCTTCCGGCTCCAGGACTCGCCGCGGGAGGTCTCGCTTGAGCCAGGCCTCCCGCTTCCGCGCCGACGTCGAGCGGTTCGCGTTCACGGCGGCGGTGACGTTTCCGGATCTGCTCGAGGAATCCGGGCTGAAGCCGGAGCACTTCTCGAACGAGATCATCGCCCAGGCGTTCGAGGCGATCTCGCGTTGTGGCCAGCGGACGCCCGACGATCGGCTCTCGGTGGTCGAGGTGGCGGCGCGGGCGGGCCTGTCGGTCGAGGCGCTGCGGCCGGCGCTGCAGGCGCAGGTTTTCACCCCCGACCAGGCGCGCACGTGGTGGCGCAAGGCGCTCGACCTCGCGACGGCGGAGGCGTTCGTCGCCGAG
>JBDSRU010000370.1:0-6027 GCA_039929145.1 Thermoanaerobaculia bacterium | reverse complement strand
ACTCGATCCGCAGGTCGAAGCGCGGGCGAAGCAGCGACCGGTGGCGAACCTCGCCCCGCTGGACGATCCGCATTTCGCCCGGCAGGAGGGCGTGGATATCGGTGAAGAAGGTTTCGCGACCGGAGAGCTCTGCGAAGCCGAAGAACTCAGCGAGCCGCGGTGCAGAGAGACCGGCCGCGGAACCCGCTTCGCCGAGGCGCTCGGCGTCGTCGCGCGAGGCGACAAGCCCGGCGGTGGTGCGGGACCAGGCGAGGTAGCCGTTGCCCATGCCGTCGCGCGCGACCAGGGCGAGATCTTTCTTTGGGTCGGAGAGGGCGACGGAGAAGGCGCCGGTCAGGCCGTCGAGAAAAGCCTCGCCCCTCCGGAGATAGCGCTCGAGGAGAACGGCGCTCGTGCTGTGAGAGTCAGACTCCGAACTACCGCTGACGAAGCCCGCAGTGAGGTTGTCGAACCGGCCCCGGAAGGTGAGAAAAGGCGCAATTGGACCGGAGCCCTCTCCAGCCTGATTAGGAGCAATCCTCAGGATGCCAATAAAGTCCCGGGGTTGCCGCTCTCGCCGCTGCTAGGAGTGGGTCCCATGGTGAGCTGGCGCACGTCGCCATAGACGGTCAGGATCGGCTTCGTCCATCGAGTGCCCTGCGGGGCGACTCCGGCGCAGGCCAGCTCCGGGCCAGAAGGCGGCTGGGCGGAGGGAATCTCGACCTGCGTAAGGCTCGGCGTCATGGCTCGTCTCCAGTTGAAGATCTCCGAAGGCTACCAGAGAGGGTCGCTAATTCAAAGACCGGCGGCAGCCCCCGCCTGCCTCGCTCCTTGACAGTTTTTATCAACTGGGATCGAATCTTCTCTAACCATGCACAGGCTATCCGCAGCAACCCGGGTATCGCCCGCACTATTCATGCCCAGAAAGAGGAGCCCCTTCATGAGAAATTTCAGGCAGTTCCGGCCGTTCGTCCTCGCCCTGATCGGTATCCTCGGTCTGACCTCGGCGCTCCACGCGCAACCCTATGAAGTCTACTGCCAGGACGGCATCGACAACGACGGCGACAACCGGATCGACACCAATCCGTTCGGGACGCCACCCGGAAACCTGGGCCCGGACTCGGACTGCCAGTGCTTCGACGACGTCGTCCCCGGAAACCTCCAGTGCACGGCCAACGATCTCAGCTTCGTCGTGGTCGGGCTCGGAGTGCAGAGCGACGGCTGTGTCAACGCGTCGGACACGGTGAGCGTCAAGTTCGGGTCGAAACTCGAGACCACAGGCGCCAACCGGTATGACATCGGAATGTGGGTTGCCCTGGATGGCGGCAACGCACGCACCGGTAAGTGCGCGCGCCAGATTCTCGTGCCGGCGATCACGCCGGTCAATACGACTCCGACTGCTGCCCAGCTGAATTCGGGGAACGGTCCGTTCCGCAACGCAGACAACGGCGACCTCTGCGCCGACCTCGACAAAACCGACAATCCGGACGGGACGGCAACGTTCAACGCGCGCTATAACTTCAAGGACCTGAACAGCGGTCCGGCCTTTTCCGTCCAACCAGAATACCAACTGAGCTGCGGCAGCGCCGCGAACGGCGCGCTCACGATCAGCACCTGCATCGGCTATGAGCAAAATGCCGGTGGGGCTTGCAACAACCTCAATCAGGCGATTCCAGGAACGGGTTCCAAGTGCCGTTGCCAGGGTGGCCTTCCGAGTAGCATTCCCGTTCCGAACCTGGCCCTCTCCTGCGGTTGTACGGCAGCCCCGAATTCGGGTGTCGTGACCTGCGACGTCACTTACTCGAACAACGGCTCGGGCACCTGCATCCAGGTGTCGAGCACCGGCGAGACGGAGTTCGCCTGCGGCACCGCCCGTTACCTCCGGTTCAAGACCTCCTACCCGGTGGCGAACGGCTCCCTCACCACGCTCCCGTCGACCTGTACTCCAACCACCTCCGGTACGACCACCGCCAACTGTAACGCTGGCCCGGGGCGCGGCACGGCGACGGACAACGGTACCGGCACCATCACCTGGCTGCCCAAGAGCGACAATGGCGCGGGTTCAGGAACGATTGGCTGGATCGGTACCAACGAGTCCGAGAAGATGCGCTTCACCTACACCCAGAGCAGCCCCGGGCCGCAGACCCTGTCGTTCCCAACCATCGCCGAGTGGGC
The DNA here is from genome assembly GCA_039929145.1 of Thermoanaerobaculia bacterium. Lineage (GTDB taxonomy): Bacteria > Acidobacteriota > Thermoanaerobaculia > Multivoradales > JAGPDF01 > JAGPDF01. Next base: position 3,873 of record JBDSRU010000370.1, on the reverse strand, counting down.
GGACAACGCCAGCTTCACCGGCGCAGTACAGCAGACCGCGCTCTCCTGCGGGCCGACCCTGACCACGCCGGTGACCTTGCAGAGCTTCCGGGCGCACCCGGACGGCGACGAGATGGTGATCGACTGGTCGACCTCGACCGAAGCCGGGACGGTCGGCTTCGACATCGTTGCCGAGACTGCGGAAGGTGAGTTTCGGCTCAACGACAACCCTGTTCCTTCACAGAAAGTCGATTCGCTGGAGCCGCTCGCTTATCGCCTGCGCGTCCCGCTCGAGGGGCTTGAAGGAGCACAGTTCTTCGTCGCCGAGGTGAGCACCTCGGGAGCCGTCCGGCGCCACGGTCCGTTCGCAGCGGGCGCGCGTCGGGGCGAGATCGCCAAGCCGGAGCCCACCGATTGGCCGGCAATCTTGTCCGAGCACAAGTCGGCCAGCGCCGAGCGAGGCCGCAGCGAACGCCGTTCCGTGCTGGCGGCGCCGCCCGGCAACCAGGCTGCGGAGTTCGCAGGTGGCGGACCGCGGGTACGTCCGAGCGTCGATCTGGCGGTCAGCCAGGAAGGTGTGCAGCGCCTGACATATGAGGCGCTCATGGGCGCGGGTATCGACTTCACAGGTGTCAAGGTCGCCGATTTCGCGCTCGAGAGCGGCGGCGCTGAAGTTCCGATAACGGTCGGCGGTGCGCGCACCTTCGGACCTGGGTCCTATGTTGAGTTCGTCGGCAAGGCGCTCGATACTCTTTACACCGATACCAACGTCTACACTCTGCGCGCCGAACGCCGTGGGGTGCGCGTCGCGGTGGATGCGACGGCTCCGAATCCTGCTGCGAGCGCGGTGCCGCACTATGTCGAGACCGCCCGAGTGGAGCGCAATCTGACCTACAGCTTCGGCTCCCCCAACGGCGATCCCTGGTTCGAGCGCTATCTCATCGCATTCAGCCAGCCGACCAGCGCGAGTTTCACGGTGTCTGTCGATCACCTCGCGGTCGGAGCCGCATCTTCCGCCCTCCGCCTGGAGCTCTGGGGCGTCACGAACTGGACCCAGTCGCCGGATCATCATCTGGTGGCGACGTTCAACGGTGTCACCGTCGCGGACGACATCTTCGACGGCCTCATCGATCATCCGATTGCGGCCCGGCTGCCCGCCGGTATTGTCACCGAGGGCGCCAATACGCTGACCCTGACGCAGCCCGCGGATACGGGCGTCGCCTGGGACTACATTGCACTGGAGAGCTATGCGATCGACTATCCACGCACCTTCGTGGCGCAATCCGATCGCCTCCGATTCAGCGCGGCTGGGCAGAGATTCCAGGTCGGGGGCTTCACCAGTCCGAATATCGTGATCTACCGCGTCGCGTCGAACGGCACCGCCACCCAGGTCACGGGCGGAGTCGTTACCGGGGCTGCCGGTTCTTTCACGGTCAGTTTCCCGGGATCTCCCGCCGTGTCGAGCTACACGCTTTCCGCCGTCTCGGCGCTCGCGGCCCCCGGCATCGCGGTCGCCAGAGAACTGAAGGCGCTCGACTCCGGCGCAGCGCAGCTGCTGATCATTTCGCACCCCGATTTCGTCTCCTCGCTCGGCGCGCTCGTTACGGCACGGGTGAATGAGGGCTTCTCGGTGAAAGTGGTCGACTTGCGCGATGTCTATGCTCGAAACTCCTACGGCATCCGCGATCCGCAGGCGATCCGGCGCTACGTCGCCTACGCGCAGGCCAACCTGGGCACGCGCTATGTCCTTCTGGTCGGCGGCGACACCTACGACTACAGAGGCTATGCGTCCACCGGCGCGCTGAGCTTCGTGCCGTCGATCTACGCCGCGACCGGCCCGTACGTCAACTTCGCGCCGGCCGACCCGCTGATCGGCGACACCAATGGTGATGGAGTCCCGGACCTTCCGGTCGGACGTTTCCCCGTTCGCACGGCGGCTGAGCTGGAGTCGATGATCTGGAAGACTCTCGCCTACGGCAGCAAGCCCTACGGCCAGACGGCGGTCATGGCCGCCGACAGCTTCGACGCGCCGAGCGCCACCAGCTTCGCGGTGATTTCGGACGGGCTCGCGGCGAAGCTCTCCGAGGACTGGTCGGTGACCCGTGCCTACATTGACCAGGATGGAGTCGTCCTGGCGAAGAGCAATCTCATTGCCGCCATCAACAACGGGGTCGCGCTGACCACCTTCATCGGCCACTCGGGTCCGACGGCCTGGACGTTCCAGGGCCTGATGCGCTCGACCGACGCCGGACTGCTCGAGAACTCGGACGCTCCGACCCTGGTATTCCAGCTCGGCTGCTGGAATTCCTATTACGTGTCGCCCACCTCCGAGGGCCTCGCGCAACGCTTTCTCCTCGCAGGGGACCGCGGAGCCGCGGTGGTGCTCGGAGCGACGACACTCACGGAGACCGACTCGGATCGTGCTTTCGGGCCGATTGCCCTGGAGGCTCTGGTGCAGCCAGGAATGACCGTCGGAGACGCGATTCTCGGGGCGAAGCGGGCGCTCGCCACGGAGCATCCCGAGATGCGAGACGTTCTGGTGGGCTTCACGATCCTCGGCGATCCGACGGTCGTCGTCGAGCCCTGACGGATTCGACGCTCCGGGCCGGCAGCGCCTGCTGCCGGCCTGTGCTCTTTCTTGGCAACCCTGTCTCATCGAATTCACTGTGCGTGATCGGCGCTTGGGATCGCCGCGACTACGGCGTGAGCTGCACCTGGTGCTGAACGGTCGCCGTCTGCCCGGTCGAGTCGGTCACGGTCAGGGTGACGATGAAGGTCGAGCCGGGGTTGCCGTTGTAGCGGTGGCTCGCCGTGATGCCGGTCCCCCCCCTGCCGTCGCCGAAGTTCCAACTGTAGCCGGCGATTCCCCAGTCGTCGGCCGAGGCTCCGGCGTTGAAGGTGCACTGCCGCGTGCCGCAGGTCGAGGCGAACTCCGCCATCGGCGGATAGTCGGCGCCGCTGCCGGCGAAGGCAGAGTAGAGCATCAGGTTCGGTGATCCGGCTCCGACGCCGGCGAGGCGGTCGCGCGTTGCGGCGCTGCGCAGCGTCGCCTGAACGTCTTTCGGAGCGGCATAGGGATTGGACTGGAGCATCAGGGCTGCGGCGCCAGCCACCTGCGGCGCGGCGACGGAGGTTCCGGTCATCGCGATCGTGTCGGTGTCGGAGCGCATGAAGCTCGAGGGAATGGCGGTTCCCGGAGCGAACAGGTCGACGCAGGGTCCGATGTTGGAGAAGTTGGCCCGGGCATCCGTGGCGTCGCTGGCTCCGACCGTGACGGCGGCCTGGACACGCGCCGGAGAGGTAAGACAGGCGTCGGCGCCGCGGTTGCCTGCGGCGACGACGAAGGTGACGCCGGCTGAAATCGCTCGGTTGATCGCGTCATCGAGCGGCTGAGAGGCTCCGGCGTCGATGCTCATGTTGGCTACGGCGCGGGTTGGCGGGGCGGGCCGGTTCTTCCGCGGCAGCGGATAGTGCGCGGTGATCCAGTCGATGCCGGCGATGACATCGGAGATCGAGCCCTGGCCGTAGCAGCTCAAGACGCGCACGGGATGGATCGTCACTCCCTTGGCGACGCCATAGGTGCTGCCCGCAGCGACGCCGGCGACGTGCGTACCGTGGCCGTTGCAGTCCTCGGTGCCGATCGCGTCCGCGACGGAGGTGAAGGCGTCGACAGTGTCGACCCGGTTGCCGAACTCCGCGTGGGTGCTGCGAACGCCGGTGTCGATCACGTAGAGGTCGATCCCGGTGCCGTCGAGGTGGTACTCATAGGAGTTGCTCGGCGCCAGTTCCGCCTGGTCGATCCGGTCCAGGCCCCAGCCCGGCGTGGGCGTCTGGACTTCGGCGAGCTCGACGACGCCGTCCTGGGCAACGTAGGCGACCCGGGGATCGCGCGAA
>JBDSRU010000369.1:0-3673 GCA_039929145.1 Thermoanaerobaculia bacterium | reverse complement strand
GGAATACGTTCGCCTGGGGCGCGGTCGTCGGCGACACCGCACCGCTGCCGTTGGCGGGCGACTGGAACGGCGACAACATCGACACGGTGGGGATCTACGTGCCGGCGACCGGCGCCTTCTTCCTGCGCAACTCCAACTCGAGCGGAAGCGCCGATCTGGCCTTCCAGTTCACGCCGATCATCGGCCCGGTGCTACCGCTGGTCGGCGACTGGGACGGGGACGGCGACGACACCGTCGGCCTCTATGACCCGGCGTCCGGCTTCTTCTTCCTCCGCAATGCGAACAGCGCCGGCCAGCCGGACCTGAGTTTTGCCTTCGGCGGAGCGAACCTGCGGCCGCTCGCCGGCGACTGGGACGGCGACGGCGACGACTCGATCGGCGTCTACAACCCGTCGACCGGCGCGTTCTTTCTGCGCAACAGCAACTCGGCGGGCGCGGCCGATCATCAGCTCTTTTTCGGCGCCGGAGGTCTGGGCCTGGTCGCGGCCGTCGGCGACTTCGACGGCAATGGCACCGACACCACCGGCTTCGTGGACCGCTGGACCGCCACCTGGTGGTTGCTCCCGACGAACTCGCAGCCAACGAGCTCTCCCATCCCGTTCGCCTTCGGGGCTGGCGGTGCCACGCCGATCGTCGGCGACTGGAACAGTTTGTTTGTCGAAGGCGGTCCGATCGACACGCCGGGTATGCATCAGGCAGGACAGAATCGCTGGTCGCTACGCAACTCGAACAGCAGCGGAGAGGGCGACCTCGTGTTTGATTTTCCGAACTGAAAGCCTCACCTCCGAGCTCCGGTAGAGGCGCGTAGTTGCCTTTGAGTCCAATCCGCCCGACGAGGTGCCAGGTGATCTCCGGGTGAATTCCCGGACGAGCGGCGCCGGCGAGGCGCTCGCGCAGCAGCTCCCGGCAGAGTCGATCGACACATCGCAAGTTCCATTCCGCCAAGAGTCGGGCTGAAAAGCGCGTGGCACTTGGTCAGCAGGCGGCTCGGCAGCTCAGCAGCTGCTGGATAAAACTGTGACGCCGAGCCTGCGGGAAGGACCCACTCGGGCTGCGGAGTTGCGGGCTACCAGGCCATGCTGCCCCTCCACTCCGCCACGGTTTGGCGGTCGTCGGAGAGGGACAGGCTCCGCTGCGCCGAGCGCTCCGCGTGAATGCGATCGGCCGACTCGCGAACCACCTCGGCCTTGCAGGGAACCCATCGGCTGGCGGCGAAGAGCGGTCGGTGGCTGCGACAACGGGCCTGCAGCGCGCACCGTTGCGGACTTGACCGCCTCAGAGGCTAGGCTGTGCCGATGCGACTCCTCCGCCGCGAGCCCCGCGCTTGACTGCATTTCTCTGGATCGACCGCCCTGAGCAGCTCGCCGCGGGCGTCGAGCGCTGGCTTGAAGCTAGCGTTGGGCGCTCGGCCACCCTGGCCTCCGGCGGCGCCAGGGTCGACATCGCGCTCGATACCGAGTTCGTTTTCGAGCGCACCTTCCGTCCGCTTCTCGGTCTGATCCAGATCGCGGTGGGCGGCGAGATCGCGCTGGTCGATGCCGTCCGCATCGCCGACCTCTCGCCGCTCGCGCCGCTCTTCGAGGCGGTGGGTGGGCGCAAGATCCTGCACTCGGGCTCGGGCGACGTGCCGATCCTGCGCCGCGCCACCGGCGCTTCGCCGCGCCCGCTCTTCGACACCCAGATCGCCGCCGCCTTCGCTGGCCTGGGGATGTCGCTCTCCTACGCCGCCTTGATCCGCGAGCTCTTCGCGGTCGACCTGCCAAAGCACGAGACCCGTACCGACTGGCTGCGCCGGCCGCTCTCGACCGAGCAACTGCGCTACGCTGCCGAAGACGTCCTTCACCTGGGTGCCGCCGCGGCCGAGCTCGAACGCCGCCTGGTCGAGCTCGGCAGGCTCGAGTGGGCGCTCGAAGATTCGGCAGAGCTCGCCAATCTCGATTCGGACGTTGTCCAGCCCGCCGAAGCGTGGCGCCGGGTGAAGGGGCTCGATCGCCTGTTGCCACGCGAGCGCGCGGTGGCCCGCGCGCTAGCCGCCTGGCGCGAAACCGAGGCCGACCGTCTGGACCTCGCCCGCCCCTTTCTGCTGCGCGACGAGACACTTCTCGCGCTCGCTCGCCGGGAGTTCGTCACGTCCGAGGAGATCGCCAAGCTACCGGGCTTCGAATCCCGCCGGCACGAGCACTACGCAGCTCGCTGGATCGAGGCGCTCGCAGCGGCGCGCGCCGTCGCCTCCATCGCCGCCGGCGATGTCGCCGAGCCCGCTCCGCTCTCGCCCCGGGAGCGCGCCCGCCGCCGCGCTCTCGAAGAGGCGATCTCCGAGCTCGTCGCCCAGCGCGCCGGCGAGCTCGGCATCCCCGCCGAGCTCCTGCTCTCCCGCCGCCAGCGCGATCGCGCGCTCAGCGCCTGGCGCGAAAACGGAGGCGGTTCACTCGCCGAGATCCTCGGCGGATTTCGCGGCCGCCTCCTGGGCGACGATCTCGAAGCGCTCGCTGCTGCTGCAGGGTAGAGCGAGTCAGCGCGGCCGGGCACCTGCTCGAAGCTGCGCGATGTTGGACGGACCCCGTGCAGGTGAGCCTGGGAGCTCAGGGCTCCGAGGTGCCTGCGGCGTCGAGCAGCTCTCGCTTGACTCCCGCGGTCCCGTTCCGTGCGACGGCGTCGCGGATCGCCTCGGGCAGCGTCGCCGGCAGGTGGCCACGCAGGCGGCCGTAGACGACCTCGGTCTCGCCGGCGGCGACCAGCGCGAGATCCTGGATCGACTCGGAGCCACCGCGGATCATCACCAGCACCGACTTCGAGCCCTCTTTGTAGCGCACCACGTTCTCCCAGCCGTAGGGAGTCATCTGGCTGAAGTCGAGGTAGCGCTCTGCCGTGGCGAGCGGCAGACCGTAGACCGCCAACTCGACGCCGGTAAGCCCGGCGAGCGGCAGCTCGCCATCGGCCCCCGGTCCGAGCGCGGATTTGAGCAGCGCCGTCGTGAAGCGGCCCATGGTGAATTCGAACTCGCTCGCCGGTGGCACACCGGTCTGACGGACGAGCTCGGCACGGACGGTCTGCGGCGAGATCGAGCCCGCGCAGCCCGCCGTAACGAGAGCCAGGACGGCAAGCGAGCCGAGGCCGGTGCGTCGCAACGCTACCCCCCGCAGCATGCTGCCGCCCTGCGTCATTTTGCGAGCTCGAAGAGATATTCGACGAACGACATCGCGGCGCCGTCGAAGCCCTGAATGGCCGGATTCGCGGAATCGATGAGGTAGTACTCGTCGGGGGCGTGCGCGCCGCTGCCGTGGCCCAGGCCGAAGTGACCCGAGGCGAGCTTCAGCGGCTCACCGGTGAAGACATAGCCGGGGTACGACCCGGCGTTGCGCGGCCAGATCAGCGGCTCGATCGCCGCGCGCTTCAGCACGGCGATCTGTGCCTGCAGAAGCGGCGCCGAGACCGGGGTGCCGGTCGAATCGTAGCCGCCCGTCACGTTGACCTCGAGATCGCCGAAGCCACGCTTGGCGAGGTGCGCCTTGAGCGCCGCTACCGCATCCGTCATCTTCATGTCGGGCACCAGCCGCATGTCGATCTTCGCCACGGCGCGATGCGGCAGGACGGTCTTGCCGCCCGGCCCCGTGTAGCCGCCCACCAGACCCTCGATGTTCACCGTCGGCTGAGAGACCAGCCGTTCGTTCGC
>JBDSRU010000368.1:0-3615 GCA_039929145.1 Thermoanaerobaculia bacterium | reverse complement strand
TCCGCCGCCAGCAGGTAGACATGGGTCCCGGGAGAAACCCGGAGCTCGCCGTGACCGATGGCGACGGTCGCGCCGAGCGGAATCTCGCGCACGACCGTCGGATGCTCGATCGCGTCGCCGAGCCCGGCAGGATCGAGCGCGACCAGCGGCGGTGCGTCGCTGGCCGTTGCGAAAGAAGGTGCGGGCAGCGCCAGAAACAGAACAGCGGACGTGGCAAGAGCGAAGAACCCGCTCGGAATGCGACCGATCATCGATACCCCCATTGAGAAGTGCCTCGACTCTAGCCGACTCGACGACTCCGCCGCGCACGGGCCCGCGAGGCGGTTCTGGCACCTGCCAGGTGGAGATTCGGGACTAACGGGTGAGTTGGAGAAGTTCGGCCCCAACGAGAGCGGTCGTCGCTTCCCGCAGACGTTCCGCCGCTAGCCCTGAGCGCTCGGCGATGTCGTCGAGGGAGTGATTGCCGTCGGACAGATTGAGCATCCAGAGAATTGCGAGCTCGCGCTCACGGCCGGCGTCGTCGCCGCCGATTGCCCGATAGAGACCGCGCCGGCCGAGCTGGGGCTCACCGTTCGGCGCCAGGTTGCGGTAGCACTCGCGGCCTTCGAGGGCATCGACGATGCCGGTGAGCGCGGTGAGCGCTCCGGCCAGGGCCTCGGGTCGGATGAACTCCAGGTTGTCGGCCGAGGTGTGGTACTCGGGATAGCGCCCGAACGGTGTGCGGGTAAAGGAGCCGACGGCGAGGCCGATCCCCGGCGAGTTGTACTGCCGCTCGTCGTAGCCGAACGGAACGAATTCCTCGATGACGACGTCCTGCCCGAGGGCGGCGAGCGCGCGGCGGACCTCGCGGTCGATCGCTGCGTCGCCGCCGCGTGTCTTCTTGTAGTGAAAGGTGCCGGGGGCGCCGAGGCCGGCGAGCACGAGGCCGTGGCGAATGGCGGCGCGCTTGCCGGGGTTCGTCGCCAGCCAGGTAATGGCGCCGATCGTCCCGGGCAGAAAGAGAAAGCGGTAGGAAAGCCGTCGGCGCGGGCGCGATGCGAGCCGCTCGGCGAGGGCCGCCGCGACGACCATGCCCGAGAGGTTGTCGTTGGCGAGCTCGGGATGGCAACAGTGCGTCGAGACGAGCACTTCCTCGGTGGACTCGCCAGCGAGCGCGAATTCGCCGTAGGTGAGGCTGCCGGCGAAGAGCTCCGTATCGACGACGACTTCGTAGCTCCCCTCGGGCAGCGACTGCACCAGCTGGTGCGGCAGGCAGAACCCCCACTGCTCCTTGTAGTAGCTCGTGCGATAGGGAATGAGCTCAGGCTGACCGGGGAGGCTGAAGAGGTGCTCGCGGAGCTCCGCCAGGCTAAGCGTGCCGCGAAACGGAGCGCTGTAACCGAGGATCTGCAGACTGTTCCCTCCGGCATCGACGATCCGGCGGCCGTCCGGCGCGGTGATGTGCGCGGCGCGCAGCCGCCACTCGCGCGGAACCTGCCAGTCGAAGACCGGAGTTCCGGTCGGGACCTCGTGGCGCTCGAGCGGAATGCGTTCGGAGAGAATCGCCAGGCTCTCCCGCACGCCGTCGCCGGTGAGGCTGCGCGCGATCGGGAAGAGCCGGGCGGCGAGGGCGTGGAGGTCGGCGCCGGTCATCGCCTCAATCCGCCGGCGCGGGAGGCGGCAGGAGGTCGGGGTAGCCGGCGTCGCGCTCCGAGATGACCTGCACCGGCTCCGGCAGGACGATGCCGAAGGCCGGATCGTCCCAGCGCACGCCGCGCGCCGCTTCCGGGCTGAAGAACTCCGACATCGCGTAGTGCACTTCGCAGTCGTCGCTCAGGGTGAGGAAGCCGTGCGCCACCCCCGCCGGTATGTAGACCGCGTTCCTGGCTTCCGCCGAGAGCTCGATCGCCAGATGCTGGCGGAAGATGTGCGACTCCGGCCGCAGGTCGACGAGCAGATCGTAGATCGTCCCGCGGACGCAGCGCACCAGCTTGGCTTCGCCGTGCGGCTCCGCCTGGTAGTGGAGGCCGCGCAGCGTCCCGCGCCGGGGATTGAAGGAGAGGCTGGTCTGCACGAGCCGGCCCTCGAGACCGGCCGCCGCGAATTCGCGGGCGCAGAAGGTGCGCGCGAAGAAGCCGCGGTCGTCCGTCGCGGGCTCGATCTCGACGAGAAACGCTCCCGGGATACCGAGCCGGACGAGCTTCACAGCTCCTCGACCCCGGGGATCGCGACCAGGAACCGGCCGCCCCATTCGCGGATCGCCGCCATCTGCGTGGCGATTTCGGTGCGCAGGTTCCACGGCAGGATGAGGACATAGTCCGGCCGGGTTTCGAAGAGCGCTTCCGGAGCGCGGATCGGAATTCGGGTACCGGGGAGAAAGAGGCCCTGCTTGTGCGGGCTGCGATCGACGGTGTAGTCGAGGAAGTCGGCGCGGATGCCGCAATAGTTCAGCAGCGTGTTCCCCTTCGCGGGCGCGCCGTAGCCGACAATCGACTTGCCGGCGCGCTTCGCGCCGATCATGAACTCGAGCAGGGCGCGCTTGGTTTCGCGCACGCGCTCGGAGTAGCCGGCGTAGTAGGCGAGGCTCTCGACGCCCAGAGCGCGCTCGCGGGCGAGGAGCTCGGCGACCCGCGGCGACGGCGGAGTCCGCGCGCGGGCGGCTCTGAGAGGATCCGAGCGCCGGCGGGCGTAGATCCTGAGGCTCCCGCCATGGGTCGCAAGCTCCTCGACGTCGAACAGCTCGAGGGCGTGGGCGGCGAACACACGCTCGACGGCGACGAGGGAGAAGTAGGAGTAGTGCTCGTGATAGATGGTGTCGAACTGGTTGCCGTCGATCATCTGAACGAGGTGGGGGAACTCCATCGTCAGGACGCCCTCGTCCTTGAGCAGGAGGCTCAAACCGCCGACGAAATCGTCCAGATCGGGGACGTGCGCGAGCACGTTGTTGCCGAGCACGAGATCGGCAGCCTTGCCGCGCGAGACCAGGTCGCGCGCCGCCTCGCGGCCGAAAAAGCGCACCTCGGTGGGCACACCGATCGCGATCGCCGCCTGCGCGACGTTGGCCGCCGGCTCGACGCCGAGCACCGGAATGCCGCGTTCGACGAAGTTCTTCAGCAGGTAGCCGTCGTTCGAGGCGATCTCGACCACCTGGCTCGCGGGCCCGAGGCCGAACCGCGGCACCATGGCGTCGACATAGCTTTTCGCATGCTCGAGCCAGCTGGTGGAGAAGGAGGAAAAGTAGGCGTAGTCGCTGAAGATCTCCTGCGGCGTCGCGCATTCCGGCAGCTGGCAGAGCCAGCAGCGTTCGCAGACGTAGACGCAAAGCGGCAGGAAGAGCTCCGCCTGGGCGAGAGCGGCCGCGGAGAGATAGGAGTTGGCGAGCGGAGAGCTGCCGAGATCGACCATGACCCGGTCGAGGGGCGCGGCGCACGAGCGGCAGGGGAGGTCTTGCGCGAGTGGGGTCATGGTCGGGGTCGAAGTGGGGGCGCCTTGCGCCCGCCGTGCAGAACTCTAGCAAAGCGCGGCCGGCGGACAGGCCGTGACGCCGGGGGCCGTGTTATCTTCGGGGCGCTTCGAGACCGCCCCCGATGACCCTCGATCCCGATCTCCTCGCCATTCTGGTCTGCCCGAAATGCC
>JBDSRU010000367.1:0-10533 GCA_039929145.1 Thermoanaerobaculia bacterium | reverse complement strand
GGTTGCGGACGAGCCAGCCGGTCGGAGGGAAGGATCCTTCGAAGCCTTCGGTGAGCTGCTGGGCGGCCACCGGAGCGAGACCGGCCAGGCCAAGGAGGGCGGCGAGAGTCAGGGTCTTCTTGCAGATCATGGATTCCCTTTCAAGAGAAGTAGCTTCTTGGCGAAGCGGCAGAGGCCGATGAAGGCGTGCGAATTCTCCGGAGTTCTCCGAAATCTAGCACGGTAAAGCCGCCGCCGGGCTTCCGGGCCCTCCCGCCCGCGCCTGGCCGATCCGGAAAATCGCTAGGGTGTGGTGCGGAACGCAAAGCTCACGGCGGCGGGGAGCCCGTCGCCGTCCGGACTTTCGATGGCGTCGGCGGTGAGCGTCACGTGGAAGGTCTCGTCGCGCGGCAGGTCGGCGTCGCCTTCCCAGACCAGCCACCAGCGATCGCCGTCGTAGCTCGAGTGCCCGGGCAGGAGGCCGCTCGACTCGCCGAGGACGGTGATGGCGGCGTCCTGCAGCGTGTGGCCGTCGAGCGGCCCGGAGAGCGCGAAGGTGATCCGCACTCGGTCCACCGACAGCTCCGCCTGATCGGGCGGGAAGTGCGAGGTCACAACCGGCGTCCGCGCCGGTCCGGCCGGTGCCCAGGCCCCAGGTGGCCCGTACATCGGCGTCGTCGCGGCGTCGAGCGAAATCCAGAAGACCGCGTCGAGGACATCGGCAGGCGGAGGCAGCGGGGGGATCGGAGGCAGCGGCAGGTCGTGGTCGGCGAGAAAGATCGCCACCGCCACCGCCGCGACAACGCCGGCGACGATGAGTCCCTTGTTCACATGCTCGAGCACCGTGTCGACCTCGGTCACTTCGCCGGGCCGGACTTTCACCATCCGCGGCTTCTCGTCGAGGGTCACCACCGCCCCGGCCTCGTCCAGGCGAGCGGGGAAGCGCAGTCGATAGTCGCCCGGTGGCAGGCCCATGACGCTCCAGGCCGGCTCGAGTGAGCGGAAGACCGGGGTGAAGCTCTTTCGCTCCTTGCGCTCGAGCTCTATGAACAGGCCGCGGGGACCGGGTGCCTGCGCGCGCCGGGCGCTATCGTCAGCAAAAATCTGCAGCGCGATACCGCCATAGCCGCCGCTGGGATCGCCGCCGCTCCTGTGGGTGCCGTCCTCGCCGACAATCGGCCGCTGGCGGGTCTGGACCGAAAGACAGGAAGACAGCAAGACTGCGAGCAGCGCGAGCGCACCAAGGCGGACGACAGGAGAACGGCTCATGCGGAGAATGTTTGCACGTCCTGCGCCGGGCCTGGTTCTCCCAATGCCGCAGCCGCGGCGCGACCCGCCACCGTGCCGCTCGCCCAGGCCCACTGGAAGTTGAAGCCGCCGATCCGGCCGTCGACGTCGAGCAGTTCACCGCACAGGTGCAGGCCGGGGCAGAGACGCGACTCCATCGTCTCGAGGCGCACCTGGTCGAGCGGAATGCCTCCGGCGGTCGCCTCGGCGTGGACGAAGCCGCGATCGCCGGTGATCGGAATCTCCTGCTCGAGGAGAGCGCGAAGCAGCGCCAGGCGCTCCTCGCGCTTGAGACGCAAGGCGTTTCCTGCCGGATCGAGCCCGGCGGAGACGATCAGCGCGTCGGCGAGCCGGTCGGGGAGCTTCTCGGCCAGCCAGCGCCCGAGGCTGCGGCGGGCGAGTTGCGAGAGCTCGAGAGTGAGGTTCTCGGCCGTCGCCCGCGGCAGGAAGGCGACCACGAGGCGAGCCTGCGGATCCGCCTGACGGGCCGCGAGAAAATGACGGCTGGCGTCGAGCGCCAGCGGGCCCGAGAGGCCGAAGTGGGTGCAGAGGAGATCGCCATGGAAGGCGGAGAGACGTTTGCCGCTGCCGCTGCGCACCTCCATGCGCGCCGGCACCGCGATCCCCTGAACGGTGCGCAGCCAATGAGCCTCCGGCACGACGAGTGGCACCAGCGAGGGGAAGATCGTCGCCGTCGTCGTGTGCCCCAGGCTGCGGACGAGCGCGTAGCCCGAGCCGTCTGAGCCGCTCTTGGGCAACGCCTGTCCGCCGGCGGCGAGGATCACCCGCCGAGCCCGGAGCTCGCCCCACTCGCCACCGACGACGAAGCCGTCCGCGGTCAGGTGGATCCGCTCGACCTTGCGCGGGTAGAGAAGCTTCGCTCCGGAGGCCTTCACCGCGCCGAGCAGTGCTTCGAGGACTGTGCGCGCCTTGTCGGTGACCGGGAAGAGCTTGCCGGTCGGTTCGCGTTTGAGCTCGACGCCGATCTCGCGAAAGAAGTCGATCGTCGCCGGCACCGGGAGCTCGCGGAGGACCTTGGCGATCGAATTCTTCGACGAGCCGGCGAAGTCGTCGGCGGAGACCTCGAAGTGCGTCACGTTGCAGCGCCCGCCGCCGGCGACCAGGATCTTCGCCCCGAGGGAACGGGCGCCGTCGAGAACCAGCACGCTCTTCCCCGGCGCGCGGCGCGCCGCCTGGATCGCCGCCATCAGCCCTGCCGCGCCGGCTCCGACGATGGCCAGATCGACCTCGTCAGCCATCGGAATGTCGTTTCACCGACCTCTTATACCACCGCCGGTGCGCCGCCCCTTCTGCCCTTCGCGCGCACCGTTGTCCGGTCCGGGCCACTTGTTTCCGTTCGGATAGATAGGCGGCGCTTCGTCGCCGCCGATTCCGAACGGTCCTGGACCTGGAGGCCTTCCTTGAACACACGAAGAGTTCCCTGCATCGCCTTGATTCCGCTGCTGCTGCTCCTTGCCGATCCCGGTTTGTTGGCGGCCGCCGATGCGGTGGTCGGCAGCGGCAGCGCCGCGAGCTGCACGGAGGCGGCCCTCGACTCCGCGGTCGCCACCGCCAACAGCGGCGGCGGAACGATCACCTTCTCCTGCGGCGTCGACCCGGTCACCCTCGTGCTCACCAGCGCCAAGACGATCAGCGCTTTCGTGACGCTCGACGCCGATGATCTGGTGACGATCTCGGGCGGCGACGCGACGCGCCATCTGGTCGTTTCCGCCGGAGCCACTGCGACTCTCCGCGACCTCAGGCTGGTCCACGGGATGGCCGCCGGGGGCGGTGCGATTCTCCTCGAGGCGACGAGCGAGCTCCATCTTTTCAACACCGCGGTCACCCACAACGCCTCGACGACGGACGGCGGTGCGATCGAGGCGAGCGACGCCGTGGTCCACGCCGTCAACAGCCAGATCTCCCACAACCAGGCCGCCGGAGCGGGAGGTGCGGTCCATCAGACGGGCGGCAGACTCGACCTTTCCAGGGTGCTCCTGCATGGCAACAGCGCCGGTGGCGCGGGTGGCGCCGTCGCGATTGCCAACTGCAACCAGCTCGCGGTCCTGCTCTCCTCGTGGGACAAGAACGCCGCCGGCGGCGACGGCGGGGCGCTCGACGCCTCCGCCTGTTCAGGCTTCATCGAGCAGAGCCAGGTCGTCCTCAACACCTCGGGCGGCAACGGCGGCGGCCTGAATCTCACGAACGGCTCGGCGATCTCGCTCAACTACGACACCGTGGGTGGCAACCGTGCGGCCGAAGGCGGAGGCCTGTTCCTCGCCGCCGGGACCTCGTCGATCCAGCGGCAAGGGACCCTGTCGGGCAATAGCGCGATCGCTGCCGGGTCACGGGGCGGGGCGATCGCCAACCTCGGAACTCTCCTGCTCGAGAACACGACGGTGTCGGCGAACAGCAGTGCCGGATCCGGCGGGGGTCTCGCCTCCGAGGGGTCGACGACGTTGCGCTTCGTGACTCTCGCTTTCAACCAGTCCGCGGTGGGCGGCGGGATCGCCTCGTCGGGAGCGACGCTCCACATGCGCAATGTCATCCTGGCCGGAGACTCGGCGTCGTCGAGCGGCGACGAGTGCGACATCACCGGCGGGGCCGACATCGCCTCGAGTCTCTGGGCGGGGACGAGTTGCGGTGCGACGGCGACCAACGGCAATCAGCCGGCGACCGATGCGCTCCTCGCTCCCCTTGGCTTCAGCTGTCCGCCGAGTACGATCGAGACGACCCGCACCCACGACCTCGACCCCGCCAGTCCGGCGATCAACGCCGGCATCACGCTCGGAGGCGGCAACGCCTTCATGGACCAGCGCACGGTCTTCCGCCCTCAAGGGGGTCTCGTCAACGACATCGGTGCGGTCGAGTACATCCCGACGGCCTGCCCCTGGTTCTTCGCCGACGGCTTCGAGCGCGGCAACACCTTCTCCTGGTCGAATACCGTCGGCGATTGAGTAACCTGGCGTTCGCCGCCGGCGAGCGCCAGCGCGAGTGTCCCGAGGCCGAACTCGTCGAGCGTCGCGGCGTCGACGTCGATGATCTTGCCGCTCCCGGTGTCGAAGCGGCTGTAGGCCATGATTTCTCCTGAAAAAGATCCCTACTCAGCG
This sequence comes from Thermoanaerobaculia bacterium, assembly GCA_039929145.1. Classification (GTDB taxonomy): domain Bacteria; phylum Acidobacteriota; class Thermoanaerobaculia; order Multivoradales; family JAGPDF01; genus JAGPDF01. The sequence goes on along the minus strand of JBDSRU010000367.1, from coordinate 6,157 downwards.
CGTGTTTACCGTCAGCGGCCAGAGCCGCACCTGGCCGCGAAAGGTAGAGACCAGACCGACAGTGCCGGTCTTCTCCGGCGGCTTCCGGAGCAGCTCGAGCGTCAACTGCACGGTGTCTCCTGCGGCGACGGTCGCCCGGTCGAGCCGGGCCTCGAAGTAGCGTTCGCCCGTGGGGCCGCGCGAAAGGTCGATCGCCGACACCGTCCAGGCGGCGTCCAGCCCGACCGACGCCGCGTCGAGGACGACGGTCGCCCGGTCGCCGACCTCCCGCAGGAGCACCGTCGGCTGTCGGGGCACAAGGGCGGCGAACGGCGTACCGGCCGGGTCGGAACCGCAGGGATCCGTTCCCAGGGCCGCCGAGCGATTCGACCAGGCTCGTTGCACCGCGAAGCCGGACTCGATCGCCCGATTCGTATCGCGCGTGATGAGGCCGCACGGATCCATCGGCTCGACGCCGGCAGCGGTGAAGGGGAGCCCGACGGAGTCCTGCTCGATGGCGAAGCCGCGTCGCGAGGTGTCCGGGTTGGTCGCGAGCTCGACGAGTTCGTGGCTCGCCGTCGCGGTGAGCTCGGCCTCGTCGCCGCAGCGGGGAACGACGGAGAAGCCGTTCTGACGGCCTTCGTGGCGCAGGGCACGGTGGAAGGCGCGCGGCCCGCCGCCGCAGAAGTGGTCGTGGTTGGCGTCGAAGAGCGTCACTCCGGCGGGCAGGTAGACGAGGAACACGTTCTCCGGATCCGCTGCGTCGAGATGTCCGGCGGCCGCCTCGCGCCGGAGGAGAGCGGCGACGTCGACACCATGAACTCTGACGGGCAGCTTCTCCTGGAGTTGCAGGGCAAGGCCAGGGCGCCCATCACCGATGCAGTCACCTGCGCTCGCGCAGTAGCCCCCGACGGAAGCGCGCCACCAGGGGGATCGAGGAAGGGTGTCCCCGAACCTCTCGAGGCGGGCGACCAGGGCGGAGTCGTCGCCGGCGAACGTAATCGTGACAACGCGCATGTGGCGGAGGAAGAGGCCGCCGCGGTAGGTCACGCGCGGAGACCGACTCGCGAGCAGCGGGGCTCCGCTCGCCGGCGCAGCCTGCGTCGCTGATGTGCGGCGTGCTTCGGACGCCGCCGCTGCCGCCGAGGGCGAAACCGCGTATCCGAGTAGGAGCGAAAGGACCGCGATGCCGGCGATCGGAAGCCGGCCCGAAAGGAAAATCACCAGTTGGCGATGGCGACGTTCGGGTTGACCGGTTTCCATGTGATAAACGACGTGACGCGGACGATGCCAGGCGCGGGAAGGCTCCTCGTCGACGGCCGCTTGGCGCCGGGCACCTCGAAGCCGCTGCTGACGATCATGTGGCAGTAGCCTTCACCGCTGTAGTAGTTGCCCGTCTCGTCGCGCTCCATGCCGTTGATGTCATTGAGCGCCGCAGCGGAGCCCAGATAGCAGAAGACGTTGTCCACGGGGCTGCCCGCCAGGGCGTAGCTCCGGACGGGGTCAGGTCCGTCTGGATGGGGATGCGAGGCCGGGTCGTTGCCGAAACAGACCTCGTGGTTCGAGACGTTCCAGAGCGGAGCCCAGCCGTAACTCGAGAGCAGGTTCCACTCCGAGCCCAACTCCTCCAGGATGCAACTGGGCGCGAGGTCGACGCCTTCCGCTAGCCATCCCGCCGTATCCATCCCGGTCGGCTCGGTGCAGGAGACACTGTTGTCGGCGTTGACGCGCGCCGCGACGATGTACTCCCCGCCAGGCTTTCCGTCGAGCGACACCGCCTGCCCGATCTGGGCGAATCCCCCCTCGGGGCCGTCGAGCCAGCTGCCGCTCGCCGCCTCGCCAGCGGTCGAGAAGAGGCAGCTCGCCACCGTCCCGTCCTCGACATGCATGCAGGGGACGCGGCCGTTCTCGATCCGGGCCAGGCGGGTGTGGGGCAACATCTTTCCGCCGTGAGTCGTTCGCACCTCCACCGGCGCGCACCTTGAGACCTTCGGCGCTCCAGGCGCGACGGCCGCGCCCGCGATTTCCAGGAGGTCTCCGCCGTACACCGGCCGCAACGTCACTACGCCCAACAGAACGATCGCCAGCGCGGTCGAACGGAGGCACTGCGGCGGGAACTCGAAGGGACCTGGGATGGGACGCATTGTCGTGCTCCTGAATTCCGGAGGCCTTGGGTTCAACTTGCGGCTTCTCTGCCATTGCGGCGGGGTCGTGCCCGCCCACCAGCCACCAATACAAGCACTAGTTTGCAATTTCGACGTTCGGGTTCACCGGTCTCCATGTGATGAGTGACTTGACGTTGACGATCCCAGGCGCGGGAAAGCTCTTCGTCGCAGGCCGCTTGGCGCCGGGTACCTCGAAGCCGCCTGAGATGACGACGTGGCAGTAGGCCTCGCCGGCGAGGTAGTTGGTCGTCTCGTCGCGCTCGGTGCCATTGATGTCGTTGAGCGAGGCGCCAGCGCCCGTGAAACAGAAGACATTGTCCAGCGAACTTCCCGGCAGGGCGTAACTTCGGACCGGATCCAATCCATCGGGATGGGGACGCAACGCCGGATCGTTGGCGGCACAGACCTGTAGCTCCGAGTAATTGATCAGTGGAAACCAGCCGTAGACAGAGAGAGCGTTCCACTCTTGCAGGATATCTTCAACAGTGCAGATGACCCCCAGTTCGATGCCCGGGGAAACGCGGCCTGCGGTATCCATGCCGGTGGACTCGCTACAGGACACGCTATTGCCCGCACCGACACGAGCGGCGACGATGTAGTCGCCGCCGGGTTTTCCGTCCAGCGAAACGGCCTGGCCGATCTGGGCGAATTCCCCCTCGGGGCCGTCGAGCCAACTGCCGCTCACCGCATCGCCGCCAGTCGAGAAGAGGCAACTCGCCACCGTCCCCTCTTCGACATGCAGGCAGGGGACCCGCCCGTTTTCGATCCTTGCCAGGCGCGTATTGGGGAGAAGTCTGCCGCCGTGGGTGGTACGTACCTCCACCGGCACGCATTGGGAAAACCGGCTTTCGGTAGAAGGTCCCGAGACGATCGACCGAGCCGAGCCCTTCGCCTCGGAGGCGCTGGCCGGCGGCAGAAAAGCGAGCGCGCTGAGCCATACAGCCATGGCGAGGTGGGCAGTCGATCCAGTGCGCATGCAATCCTCCGCGAGAGGACGCTGTTGGGAGCGTTCCTTCGCGTACTGTACCTTCAATCCCGAACGAACCGGCAATCCGGTTGGAATTTCGGCAGGTCTGCCATCCCGGGCCTTCAAGCGATAGGCTGACCGGACTGTTCGTGAAATCCAGTTGGGAAAGGGGACCTCCTGTGCTCATCGCATCCTCGACTCCACGTTCACCGCATCGACCTTCCTTCGCGTCTGGCCTCCGCCTGCTCGCCTGGATGGGAGTCTTGGTGGCCGCCTGTTTCGCTCCGCCTGCCGGGGCCGATCAGACCTGGCTTGTATCGCGGGCCATTGCGAGCGCGACGCCGTCCGGGTGGACGCAGCCCAACGTGATGAGCCCGGACGGGCGGTTCGTCGTCCTGAACTCCGGCGCTACCGGTTGGGTGAGCGGAGTGGTGGATCTGAACGGCAGCCCCGACGTCTACCTCTGGGATCGCCTCAGCGGCAGCCAGACCCTGGTTTCGCATGTGGCCGGCGACGCTTCGACGGCTTCGAACGCGGGCTCCTATCCCTTCGCGGTCAGCGATGACGGACGATTCGTCGCTTTTTTCTCCAGCAGTAGCGACCTCGTCGAGGGCCAGGACGACACCAACGGCCTCGCCGACATCTTTCTCTGGGACGGCGATACCGGCGAGGTCTTCCTGGCGTCGCACGCGGCGGCCGGCACGGCGACGGCCGGAAACGAACGCTCGGTAGGGACGGGGATGAGTGCCGACGGCCGCCACGTCCTGTTCCAGTCGTTCGCGGACGACCTCGTCGCCGCGGCGGGCGACGGCAATCAGCTTGGAGACGCCTTCGTCTGGGACCGCGACACCCAGGAGGTGACGCTCGTCTCCCATGCATCCGGTGCGCCCGGGACCGCTGCGGACCTCGAGTCCCAGCCGGCGGCGATCAGCAGCGACGGCCGGTACGTCGTCTTCTCTTCTTCGGCCACCGATCTGCTCATTGGCGGGCTCGACGCGAACGGCGCGCAGGATGCGTTCGAGTGGGATCGGACGACCGGTGAGGTGACCCTGCTGTCGCATGCGGCCGGCTCGACGTCGGCGGCCAACGCCGGCTCGGCCGGCCGCGCGATCACGCCCGACGGGCGCTACGTCGTCCTCAACTCCGGTGCGACGGACCTTCTCTCGACGCCTTCCGGCCCGATAGGTCCCCAGGCCCTGTTCGTGTGGGACCGCCAGGACGACAGTATGCGGCTGGTCTCGCATGTACCTGCGAGCATGACCTCGGGCCCCGACGCCGATTTCGGGGCCATCACTCCGGACGGTCAACACCTCGCCTTCGCGTCCGAGTCGACCGCGCTTGTTGCCGGCGGCAGCGACTCGAACTTCTCGAGTGACGGTTTCCTGTGGAGCGCCGATACCGGCGGCGTCGTGCTCCTCTCCCACACGGCGGGTTCCGCGACCACGACCGGAAATTACGTCTCGAATCCGGTCGCGATCAGTGACGACGGGGTCTTCGTGCTCCTCGAATCGAAGGCGACCAATCTCGTCCCGGGCGGAACCGATTCGAACGGTGAGTCCGATGCTTTCCTCTGGGACGCTGCGAGCGGCACGGCGGCCTTCATTTCCCACGTGACCGGAAACGTGACGACTGCCGGAAACGGCGGCTCGTCGCCGCATTCGATGAGCGCGGACGGCGGCCTCGTCGCACTTTCCTCCTATGCCGACGACCTCCTCGCCGGAGTGAGCGATGGCAATGGCGCCAACGATGCCGTCCTCTGGCAACGGAGCGATGACACGGCGAGCCTGATTTCGAGTGCCGCGGTAGCCGCGGTCACCGGCGGCAACGGCGTGGTCGTGCCGGTTGCGCTGAGCTCCGACGGGTTGTTCGCGGTCTTTCATTCGGCCTCGGAAAATCTCGTCGCCGCGGAGGTCGACACAAACAACGGTCTGGACGTCTTCCACTGGTCGCGCAGCTCAGAGACGATCGCTCTGGTTTCGCATGCGGCGGGCGCCCCCGCGGTAGCCGGAAACGGCCCGGGAGAGGCCGTCGCGATGAGCCCGGAAGGCCGCTTCGTGCTGTTCCTCTCGCTGGCGTCGAACCTGGTCGCCGGAGCCACGGACGCGAACGCCTCCGTCGACGCCTTCGTCTGGGATCATGACACCGGCGAAACTGTCCTGGTATCGCATGCCGCCGGCCTTCCGGCGACGGCCGCGAATGGCGCCTCGACTCCGATAGCGATGAGCACGGACGGGAACTACGTCCTCTTTACGTCGTCGGCGACCGACCTCGTCGCCGCTGCCACGGACGGCAACGGCGCCACCGACGTCTTTCTCTGGAACAGGGGCACGGACGCCATCACGCTCGTCTCGCACGCTGCCGGCGCCGCACTGACGGCCGGGAACGGATTCGCCGTCGCGATGGCAATGAGCGACAACGGCCGCTATATCCAATTCTTCGCCGCGGCGTCGAATCTGGTCGTCGGCGGCAGCGACCCGAACGGCAGCGTCGAGGATGCCTTCTCCTGGGATCGGCTCTCCGGTCTGGTGACGCTCATCTCGCACCCCGAAAGTCTGACCACGACGACGGCAAACGGAAAATCGATTCCGGTCGCGACGAGCGCCGACGGACGGTTCGTCGTTTTCGCGTCGCGGGCCAACAATCTGATCTCCGGTGAGAGCGATCCGAACCTGGGCTTCGACCTCTTCCAGTGGGACGAACTGAGTGGGCAGGTGACGCTGATTTCGCGAGCGGCATCTTCGCCGACGACCGCGGGGGATGAGGTTGCCGTCTTCGAGGCGATGAGCGCCGACGGCCGCTTCGTCGCCTACTCGTCATCGGCATCCGCCTTGGTCTCCGGCCAGGTCGACGCGAACGGGCCGAACGGGGACGCCTACCTGTGGGATCGCACGACCGGCTTGGTGCAGCTCATTTCGCACGTTCCGGGTGACACCGCGACGACCGCCGATGGCGCTTCGCGGCCGACGTCGATCAGCGCCGACGGGCGCTACGTCGCGCTCGCGTCCACCTCTTCGGATCTGATCGCAGGCAGCGTCGACGACAACGG
>JBDSRU010000366.1:0-5221 GCA_039929145.1 Thermoanaerobaculia bacterium | reverse complement strand
GGCTGCGAGCCCTTCTGGCGAAATGGCGCGGGGGCGCTGCAGAACTTTGTACGAAGGTCTACTTCAGAATCTCGAAGGTGAAGTCGAACATCGACCCCTCCGGGTTGCGTGGGTGAAGCTTCATCTGGCCGCGCGCCCCGGCGTAGGCACCGGTGCCGCCGGTGATCGCCAGGGTCGAGTCGCCCTTGTCGAGGAACGGGCCCTGGACGGTGATCTGCCCGTCGGCGAGGCTGTTGGTCCACAGGCATTCCCAGGCGATCCCCTTGGCGACACGCACGCAGAAGCCCTGATCGGTCCCGACCTTGTTGGCATTGCCGGCGTCGAAAAGATCGTTCGCGAAGGTCAGCAGATCGCCGTTGCTGTCGCCCTTCTCGCCGATGTCGGTCACCGCGTCGGTGATCGCGCGCTCGACGAAGGTCACGACCTGCGGAGCGTCGGCGGCGGCGCTCGCGCCTGCAAGGGCGAACAGGAGGCCGGCGGCGAGGACGCTGGAGGTCAGGTGGACACACTTCAAGACGGATCCTCCTAGGACGGTCAATATGGCGGCGAGACGTCGTTCTAGCCTAACACCGCGCAGCTCGCCGTCACGCACCGGTCTGTCCCGGATCTGGGAGCGGCACCGAACCCTCTCGCGGCCTCCGCGTCGGGCGCGGACGCCGCCCTGAAACCGCGTTCTGTCCCGTTCGATAGACTGACCTGACCGTCGGCCTCCGGCGCAACCAACAGAGGGAATTCCCGAATGAGCTCCAAGACCCCCATTACGGTCGCCCATGGCGACGGCATCGGCCCCGAGATCATGCAGGCGACGCTGGCCATCCTCGAGGCGGCCGGCGCCCAGCTCGAGATCGAAACCATCGAGATCGGCGAGGCGGTCTACAAGCGCGGCCACCTCTCCGGCATCGAGCCTTCCGCCTGGGACTCGCTGCGCCGCACCAACGTCTTCCTCAAGGCGCCGATCACCACCCCTCAGGGCGGCGGCTTCAAGAGCATGAACGTCACCGTACGCAAGACCTTCGGCCAGTACGCCAATGTCCGGCCGTGCATGTCGCTTCACCCGTTCGTGCGCACCCGCCATCCCGGCATGGATGTCGTGATCGTGCGCGAAAACGAAGAGGATACCTACGCCGGCATCGAACACCGGCAGACCGATCAGGTCTACCAGTGCCTGAAACTCATCAGCCGCCCGGGCTCCGAGAAGATCGTCCGCTACGCCTTCGAGTACGCGCGTCGCAATCAGCGCAAGAAGGTCACCTGCTTCATGAAGGACAACATCATGAAGATGACCGACGGCGTCTTTCATGAAGCATTCGACACCATCGGGCTCGAGTATCCGGAGATCGAGAAGGAGGCCTGGATTGTCGATATCGGCGCCGCCAAGCTTGCCGACACTCCGACCGCCTTCGACGTCATCGTCATGCCGAACCTCTACGGCGACATTCTCTCGGACGTCGCGGCCCAGATCGCCGGCTCGGTCGGACTCGCGGGCTCGGCGAACATCGGCGAGCACGTCGCGATGTTCGAGGCGATCCACGGCTCGGCGCCGCGCCGCGCCGGGCAGAACCTGGCCAATCCATCGGGCCTGCTGCACGGCGCGATCCTGATGCTCGTCCACATCGGCCAGGCGGAGGTGGCGGAGCGGGTGCACAATGCCTGGCTCAAGACGATCGAGGACGGCGTCCACACCTACGACATCTTCACCGAGGGGAGCTCGAAAGAGAAGGTCGGCACGCGCGAGTTCGGCGCGGCGGTGGTCGCCCGCCTCGGAGCCGAGCCGACGGTGCTCAAACCGGCGCGCTACGTGAATGCACCGGCGCAGGCCGGCCAGGCGGCAGTGACCCGGGCGCGCGCCACCAAGGCGCTGGTCGGCGTCGATCTCTTCCTCGATTGGAACGGTACCTCGCCGGACGCGCTCGCGGAGCTGGTGCGGGCGATCGGGGGCGACGGACTCGAGCTCAAGGCGATCACCAACCGCGGCACCAAAGTGTGGCCGGAGGGCTCGCCCGAGACCTTCTGCACCGATCACTGGTGCTGCCGGTTCCTCCCGGCCGGCGCCCAGAGCGCCGTTTCCCACGAACAGGTGGTGGCGCTGCTCTCCCGCTGCGCGGCGGCTGGATTGGACTTCATCAAGACGGAAGGTCTCTTCACTTTCGACGGCCAACGCGGCTACTCCGCCGGCGGCGAGTAGTTGGCCACACCGATTCCGCGCAACCTCGCGGCGTTCACCGCCGGCGAGATCGCCGCGGCGACCGGAGGCACCCTGTGCGAGCTCGAGCCGGCGCGCGCGCTGGTCGAGATCTCGACCGATTCCCGGACCGTTCCCGCGGACGGTCTCTTCGTGGCGATCGTCGGCGAGGTGCACGACGCGCACCGCTTCACCGCCGAGACCGCGGCGCGCGGCGCCGTGAATCTGGTGGCTGCCGAAAGCGGTGTCGAAGGGCCGCGGATCGAAGTTCCCGACACCCTGGTCGCGCTCGGCGCCCTGGCGCGTCACTTCGTCGACCGCGAGACCCGCAGCCGGCCGCTGCCCGTGCTCGCGATCGGCGGGGCGGCAGGAAAGACGACGACGAAATCGCTCGCCGCGGCGGCCGTGCGCGCGCTCTTCGGTCAGACGCTGGTGACTGCGGGCAACCTCAACAACCGTGTCGGCGTGCCGATGACTCTCTTCACACTCACCCCGGAGCATCGGGCGCTGGTGCTCGAGTGCGGCACGAGCCTGCCGGGAGAGATCGCCGAGCTCGGGCGCATCGCCCGCCCGACCGTCGCCGTGGTCGTGAACGTGGATATCGAGCATTCCGAGAAGCTCGGGACGCTCGAGGCGATCGCCGACGAAGAGGCTGCCCTGCTGTTGGCCGCCCGCAGGGTGGCGGTTGCCAACGGCGATGAACCGTTGCTACGCGCCCGTTTGGCGCGCGCCGGCGCCAAACAGCTCACCTTCGGAAGGACTGCGGCCTGCGACCTCGTGGTCGCCGGACGCACGGTCGAGGCGAGCGGCACGGCGACGATTCTGTTGCGGGCGAGGGGCCGCTCCTTTGCGGCGCTCGGCGGCTCACCGCGCGAGATCCGCGTGCCCACGAACCTGCTCGGCGAGACCGCGGCGATGAACATCGCGGCGGCTTTCGCCGGCGCCCTCGCCCTGCTCGACCGCTCGGCTTCGCCCGAGGAGCTCTCCCGTCTCACGGCGGCAATCGCCGCCGTCGAGGCGGTGCCCGGACGCTTGTGCCCGCTCGAGGCCGGAGGAATCTCGGTCCTCGACGACAGCTACAACTCGAATCCGCGTTCGGTGCGCGCCGCGCTCGCCGCCGCACGTGAGGTCGCGGAACGCCGCGGAAAGCGCCTCGTCGTCGCTTTGGGAGACATGCTCGAGCTCGGCGAGGCCACCGCCAGCGAGCACCTCGAGATGCTCGCAGCGGCCGACCGCTCCGGTGCCGACCAGCTGATTCTTGTCGGCGCGGCGACCGCGGCCGCGGTCGCTGCGCGGCCCACGAAGCTCGCGACGCCGCACCGCGTTTTCGTCGACTCGGCCGCCGCCGCCGCCGGGATCTCGCGGCTCGTGCGTGCGCACGATCTCCTTCTGGTCAAGGGGTCGCGCGGAGTTCGCATGGAGAAGCTGATCGAGGCGCTGGAGAAGGACCGACCTGCTGGCGCGCGGCGCAAGGAATCTTGACTCGAGCCGGCTTCACGGCCCGGTCATCGAACCATCGAACCATCGAATAATCGAGGATGCAGACAACCGGACAACCGGGAAGGAGAGTTGCGGAGATGAGCTGGAGCGAACAGCCGCTGGTCGGCATTCTGATGGGCAGCAAGAACGACTACGAAGTGATGTCCGAGGCGGTGAAGATCTGCCAGGAACTGGGGATTCCCTGCGAGGCGCGCGTTCTCTCCGCGCATCGCACGCCCGACGAGGCCCTCGCCTACTCTGCCGGCGCCGCGGCGCGAGGCACCAAGGCGCTCATCGCTGGCGCCGGTGGAGCGGCTCATCTGGCCGGCGTGCTGGCCGCGAAGACACTCCTGCCGGTGCTCGCCGTGCCGATCGACTCCTCGCCTCTGCTGGGCCTCGACGCGCTGCTCGCCATGGTTCAGATGCCCAAGGGGATTCCGGTCGCGACCTTCGCCGTCGGCAAGGCCGGTGCGGCGAACGCCGCGCTCTTCGCCGCCGCAATCCTGGCGCTCGAAGATCCGGAGCTCCTTGCCCGGCTGACCGCCTACCGCGAGGCTCGGCGGCAGGAGGTCCTGAACCAGACCTTGCCCTGATTCAGGCGACGCCGTAGCGTTCGGCCAGGATCCGCCGGTGATGCAGCTCGTGACCGGCGATGACGAACGCAAGCGTCCGCACCGAGACGGGGACTCCGCTCGCTTCGCCGCGGCGCGCCCAGTCGACCTCGGCGAACGAGCGGAACAGATGTAGGGAAGCGGTCCGCACCGCCGAGAAGTCCCCCAGGAGATCGCTCCACTTGCGCGTGCCGGCGTGGCATTCGGGCACCCACCGGTCCTGATCGAAACCGGCGAGCGGCGTCGGGTCCGCGCGGCCGAAGCGCAGCGCACGATAGGCGAAGACGCGCTCACTGTCAGCCAGGTGCGCCACGACCTCGCGAATCGTCCACTTCCCCGGCGCATAGGCGTGGTCGCAGAGCCCTTCGGGGATAGCGCCGTAGAAGGCCTCGGCGGCCGCCGATTCACGGGCGAGCGTCTCCCGGATGTCGCCCGCAGGAACGGCCGCGATGTAGCCGACGTGGAAGTCGCCGTACTCCCCCTGTCCGGGCCTGGACGCGAAGTCGAAGCTCATGGTTCTCTCCCCAGTCTTGAAGGCCGCAGGATACCGCCGTTCGGGCGCGTCCGGAACGTTCCGTCGTGCGGATACAATGCACCCGGTTCCGCCTGCGAGGAGAGACGATCGAGTGTCCGGCTCGGCAGTGAAAACCCCGGTCGACGCCAATGCGGTGAGGTACAACCTCGCCGTGCAGCGGAGCCGGCTGGGCGTCATGCTGGTGATGGCGGGGGTGGTCATCGTCGCCCGGACCACCGGCATGCTGGACTTCGACCTCCTGGGCGGGTCGAGCGCCTGCGCGCTGGGCCTCCTGTCGGTACCCTTGTTCATGTATCTCCAGCGCCGGGCGCAGAGCGCCGAGGCTCAGCGGCGGTTGAACGTCGCCTGGATGGCCGGCGATATCGGCCTCACCTGCTGGACGATCTATCTGATCGACGACTCGTCGCCGCTCTG
>JBDSRU010000365.1:0-3009 GCA_039929145.1 Thermoanaerobaculia bacterium | reverse complement strand
GCGTCGGCCACGGAAGAGGTGGCCGCTAAGACCTCAATCGAGATCGCGAGGGAAAAGACGACAGGGGCGAGCCCGCCGGGAGGGGCCCAATCCTGGTGGTGGGCAATACGCTCCAGCGCCGCGCCCTAAGGCGGGTGCCAGCCGAAATCCGCGATGTGCTCAACAGGTGCCAGCCGAATTCCTCGAACGAAGATTGGACCGACTCCAGCCCGGCACTGAGTCTCGCTGGATCGCGTAACGCGCCCACTGCCAACACTGGCGCTGGAAATCGCCTGGCGCCGATTCAAGCGGCTTCACCGTTCCCGAGCTCCTCAGTTGCCGATAGACACGCGCCGCGTTATTATGATCGTGTGATCCGGACGTTCAAGTGCCGTGATACGCAGGCGCTGCACGCAAGAGTTCGGGTCAGGAGATTCGCGGGCATCGAGGAGGTGGCTCGCCGGAAGCTTCGGCAACTCGAGATCGCTGCGGGCCTGGGTGATCTCAGGGTACCGCCAGGGAATCGGCTCGAGGCCCTCAAAGGGAATCGCGCCGGGCAGTACAGTATTCGGATCAACGATCAGTGGCGCGTCTGCTTTCGTTGGCGAGACGGCGGCGCCGAAGCGGTCGAGATCGTCGACTATCACTAGAAGGAGAACGGCCATGAAGAAGCTCGCTCCCCTCCCTCTCCTCTCTCCGGTCACTCCAGGGGAACTCCTCAGAGATGAGTTCCTGAAGCCGATGGGAATCAGTCAGTACCGCCTTGCCAAGGAGATCGGTGTGCCCGCGCAGCGGATCGGCGAGATCGTCGCCGGCCGCCGGGCCGTGACGGCCGATACGGATCTGCGCCTGTGCCGATTCTTCGACCTTTCACCGGGATACTGGCTCCGCGCGCAGGCGGCTCATGACATCGAGGCCGCTCAGGAATCCATGGCCGCGACGATCGCCGGAATCAACCCATGGCGCGCTTCGCGCGCCGAGCGGTAGCTGCGCCAGGAAGGCGCCGGGAGACGGTCGGTCAAGAAGTGGAGAAGTGCGGGTAAGAAGTGCAGGCCGATGCGCAACGCTCGCTGGCTCAAGGGCTTGCGAACGTGGTTGGCGGACAGCAGAAGGGCTTTCGGTCCTGCAGGCCCGACAGCGCATTGGCCTTGTCGACGCGCGGGCGACGTTGGCGGTCCTACGCGGCCGTTGCCCTCGCTGTCGCCGTCACCCGTGCCGCCTCCGCCAGCGCCATCGCCGCTTTCTCCGATTCGTGAATCGGTGGATGAGATCGCTTGAGTCAAGTGCGTGCCCGGCAACGGGCTGCTCCGGGAACTCCGCTCCGTTTGATGCACGGGCTCTGGGTGTCTGCTGCGCTTTAGCACACCAGCCGAGGGAACTCGCCTCAACTGCACGAAGTTGAAGTTCACGAATTCTGGGGAGGTCTCGCGCCCGCCACCCGAATCGGCTGGATTCCCAAAGCGTCGAGGATCTCAAGCGCAGCTGCCGGTGCTACGCTGGTCGCCCACTTCCAGAGGAGATTGACATGCGCAATTGGGGAGTCGCGGTTGGAGCGTTGCTGTGTCTCGGAGTCGTCGCCATTGCGGACGCTGGGTGGGCGGAATCCGCCAAGGTGGATCGCGCGCAGGAGGAAGCGGCGCTCCGCGCGGCCGATCTCGCGTGGTCGGCGGCGGCGGGGCGGAAGGACGTCGACGCGGTCGCGGGCTTCATGACTGCGGACGGCGAAACCTTGCCGCCGAACGAACCGGCCCAGCGCGACGCGAAGTCGATCCGGGCCGGCTGGGCGGGGCTGCTGACGCTGCCCGACGCGAAGATCGAGTGGTCTCCTTTGCGCGTCGGCGTCGCGGAAAGCGGCGAACTCGGCTACACCAGCGGGAGTTACAAGCTCTCCTTCACTGGCGAAGACGGCAAGACCGTGACCGACGCGGGCAAGTACACCGAAGTCTGGAAGAAAGTCGGCGGCCAGTGGAAGTGCACGACCGACATCTACAACTCGGATCTTCCGTTGCCGTGAGCTGAGCTGAAAAGCGCCTGGCACCCAAATCGGAGCTGGCGCCGGTTCGAGGTTGTTCTCGTCTACGAGAACGACCCTCGGCCGGTGCGCTTTCCATTCTCGTCGTCGCAGGCGGTGTAGGTCGCCAGAAAGCCCAGATCGCCCTTCGAGGCTCGCCGCGATCCGTTCGAAGCGGCAGCTTTTCGCGCGCTGGCGCCGAAGTCGGCGCCACGCAATGGGTTGCAGTGCACCTGCCGCGATCGGGGCTAGTTTCCTGGGTGACCTGACCTCGGCCGGGAAAGCGCCTGACATCCAGTCGGCACCTGGGCGGAAGGTCGACGTGGCCGCCATCGACGCCGCGCCCAGAGGCTGACGAGAGGTGAAGGCCTGCCGCCCGTCGGGCTGTCCGATTACTCGCTTTCGGGTCGAACGACCTGGACGGCGGCATCCCAACGGCAGACGCTGCCGATCTCGAGATCCTCGGCGAAGAGATAGGTCGACAGCCCAAGGAAGACGCGATCGAACTCCACGATGACTGGGGGCTCGCCGCCTCCGACTTGGTCGCGGCGAGACGGACCCTCATCGACTGCGCGCCAGAGGGCACGAACGGTGCCGCAGAACGGGTGCCAGCCGAATTCCCAGCGCGGCCGTCAGGCCAGGAGCTTGAGCGCGGCGGCGAGGGTGTTGACGTGCGGCGGCTCGAGCATGGACAGATGGTCGCCCGGAACCGGCAACACCTCGATCTCGCAGCCCGTGAGGCAGGCAAACTCCTCATAGAGCGCCGCCGGTCGCGCGGTCGCGGCGAAGAAGGTCACGCGGCAGCTTCCGACGCGGGGTTGGTAGCGCTCGAGCGCCCGTTCGTTGGCGCGCAAGACGCGCGTGAAGTGCCGATACTCGTTCGCCCGCTGCGCTTCATCGCGTCCGAGCAGCAGACGGCGAAGGGCTCGGCGCAGGCGGCCGGCGGTATCGCCGCCGAGACGCCGGCACCGTTGCCGCCAGAGTTTCACGCCGGACATGGGTGCGCTGCGCCGGGCGCG
>JBDSRU010000364.1:0-7348 GCA_039929145.1 Thermoanaerobaculia bacterium | reverse complement strand
ACGCTCGGCTGGCCCCGCCGTCGCCGCCTGGCGCGCTTCGGTGTCGCCTGGCGGGAGCTCCTCCTGCAGTTCGCCGAGGAGCGAGCGCTCGCGCCCGGCCCTGCCGTCGCCGCCGGCGCCGCTGGCGCGCCACTGCGACCGATGAGGATCGTCGCCATTGCCGCCTGGGAATTCCCGCTCTTCTCCCAGAGCTTTGTTTGCCAGGAGCTGGCGGCGCTGGTCGCCGCAGGCTTCGACGTCCGGCTGGCGGCGACCACAATTTCCGCGGCGCCGCCGCCGTCACCCGCGGCGGAAGTGCTCGCGCCGCGTGTCTTCCGGCTGCCCGGCGAAGTCGAAATCTGTGGCGACGACCTGGCGCACTTTCGCCGTACACGTGGCGAGCGCGTCGAGCGTCTCCTTTCCCGGCTCGCGCAGCAGAGCGGCCGACGGCCCGAGGAGCTGGCGGCGGACGGCCACGTGCAGCGGGGCTTCGCGCTGGCGCGCGCCGCCGAGGCCTGGGGGGCGGATTACCTCCACAGCTACTTCTTCTACGAAGGCAGTCTCGCCGCGATGGTCGCGCAGGCGCTCCTCGCCTTGCCACGCGGCATCACCTGTTACGCCGACCACGAGATCGACGATGCGCAGAAGCGACTCGTGCCGCTGCACCTCGCGAGCGCCGACCTCCTGGTCGCTACCTCGGAGCGCGTGCGGCGGGAGCTCACGGCGCGACTTCCGGAGGCGGCGCCGCGGATCCTCGTCAAACCGAACGCGGTCGACACCGCATTCTTCGCGCCCGTCGAGCGTCGCGATCCGGCGCCGGACGAGCCGCTGCGCTTGATTACCGTGGCGCGGATCGACCCCAAGAAGGGGCTCGCCGACCTGCTCGCGGCGTGCGCCGACCTTGAAGCGCGTGGCGTCGACTTCACGCTCGAGATCGTCGGCGGGGTCGAAGCGGGCTCGGCTGCCGGGGAGCGAGAACGCGCCGCGCGGATCGCGGAGACCGCGCGGCTCGGGCTCGTCGATCGCGTTCGCTGGCGCGGCATCCTCGACGCGGTGGGGGTGCGGGCGGCGCTCGGCGGGGCGCAGCTTTTCGTGCTGCCGTCGGTCGAGACCGCGAGCGGTGACAAGGACGGCATTCCGACCGCGCTGCTCGAAGCGATGGCGACCGGTCTCGCGGTCGTCGCCACCCGCGCCGGCTCGATCCCGGAGGCGGTACGCGACGGCGTCGACGGCCGACTCGTCGAAGCGGGCTCGCCGGCCAAGCTCGCCGCGGCGATCGCCGGTCTGGCCGGAGACTCCGCGGGGCGGCGCGCACTCGGCGCTGCGGCCGCGCTGCGGGTTCGCGAACGATTTTCAGTCGAGGTCTGCGAGCCGCGCCTCGCGGCTCGGATCGCGCGCCTCGTGGCCGACTTTCGCGGGCTAGAATCGACCGGCGAGCGATGACCATCGAAGAACGTCAAGCGGATGCGCCGACCCGTCTCGTGCAGCCGATACCGCGGCGGCACCAGGCCGATCCCTACCCCTGGTACGAGGAACTGCGCGCCGCCGGGCCGGTGCAGCGGATCGGCGAGCGGCTGTGGATCGCGACCGGCTACGAAGCGGTCGCCGCCGCGCTGCGCGACCGTCGTCTGGGACGCGCCAATAGCAGCGCCTGGCGGCCGTCGGGCCCCTTCTGGCTCGAGGAGTTGCGGGCACGCGCGGCGACGGCGAGCGGCCGCACCGAGACTCTCGGGCTGTCCAAGCTCTGGATGATCAACCTCGACCTGCCGGAGCACCCGCCGCTGCGCCGCGCCGTCGGGAGGGAGCTCGGCGCGTCCGCCGTCGAGCGCCTGCGACCGCGCGTCGTGGAGCTCTGTCGCGAACTGCTGGAAGACTTGCACGCGCAGACTGCGGCGCCGGGCGAGTTCGATCTGATGGAGCGTTTCGCACTGCCCCTGCCGGCGCTCGTGGTGGCGGAGCTCCTGGGCATCCCCGCCAGCGATCGCGCGGCCACCATCGCGCTGGCGCGGACTCTCGGACCGGCGCTCGCCGGCGAGGCCGACGAATCGGGAGTGGAGGTGGCGAGCGCGGCGACGATCTCCCTCGCCGAGTACTTCAGGGACATTCTGCGCAGCGCCGCGGGCCCGCCGCCGGAATCGCTGTTGGCGCATTTCGCGGCTGCCGGGCTCGACGAGCCGCACGCGGTCGCGCAGGCGATCCTGCTCTTCTTTGCGGGCGAGGAGACGACGGCCAACTGGATCGGCAACGGCTTCGACGCCCTGCTGCGCGCGCCGCGGCTCTACCAAGCGCTTGCGGGCGCCACCGCAGAGGAGCGCGGCGGGCACGATCCGGCGTTCAGGGCCGGACTCGAAGAGCTGTTGCGTTTCGACAGCCCGGTGCAGTTCACGCTCCGCCTCTGCCTGGAGCCGCTGACTCTCGCCGGGGGCGAGATCGCGGCCGGCGACTATCTCGTGGTCGGGCTTGCCGCCGCCAATCGCGATCCCGCGGTTTTCGCTCGCCCCGATTCGATCGACCTCGGGCGCCGTCCGAACCCCCATCTTGCGTTCGGCAGCGGCCTGCACAGCTGTCTCGGAGCGGCGCTCGCGCGCCTCGAGGCGGAAGAGGCCTTCGCGGCGGTGCTCCGGCGATTCCCCAACCTCGAGCGCGGCGCAGCGCCGCCGGCGCGCCAGCCCGGCGGGCTGTTGCGCGGGTTGGCCGTGCTGCCGGTTCGCGCCGGTAGCGTCAACTCGCCGCAGGGCAGCGCGCGCTGACCAGGAAGTATCCGACCACTCCCTCCGTGGCGAGCGCCTGGTGGCGGTCGCGCGCCGCATCTCGACCTGCGGCGTCGAGCTCTCCGGCTTCCTCGCGGCGCTCGTCGCGCGCCGCGAGGAAGCGCAGGAAACTCCGCCAGCACACCTCCGTCCAGTCGACGATCTGCGGCGCTTCGAATCCCGCGGCGGGGAAGACGGCGGCGTAGCGCTCCCGGTCGGCGACCAGGTTCACCTCCGGCACCATCCAGGGGCCCACGGCTGCCGCCGAGGAGAGCACGAGGTCGGTCAGGACTAGGACTCCGCCCGGGCGCAGCACCCGGCGCGCCTCGGTGAGGAACGCCGCGCGACTCGGGAAGTGGAACGCCGCCTCGATCGCGACCACGGCATCGAAATGTCGCGAAGCGAAGGGCAGCCGGTCCGCCTCCGCGCAGAAGAATCGGGCACCAGGCGCGCGGCGGCTCGCCTGCACCAGTCGAGGGAGCGAGAGATCGCAGGCGAGCCACTCGAGCTGCGGCCTCAGTTCGTGGGCGCGCCGGGTCGGTCCGCCGGCTCCGCAGGCGATCTCCAGCACCCGGCCGGCCGCGGGAAGCTCGCCAACCACCCGATCGGTGAGCGCGCGGGCGGCGTCGATGGCAGAGCCGGTCCCGGGGCTCCAGAGCCCGACGTTGAAGAAACCCGAGTCGCGGAAGAGCTTCGCGAGCTCGGGCGTGGCGACGAGCTGCTCGTAGCGCTCGATGAACGGGTTCAAGCCCGCGAGGCTATCGCAGACCCGCGCGCTCGCGCTGTTGCGGGACTCCGCGGCTCTGCGTATGCTGCCGGCAACGCAGGAAGAGGAGCAGTGCCCGATGAGTCGTCGCAGGATCTGTAAAGTCGCTCTGGTCGGGATGAGCCCCGGGCTCGCCAAGCCGGAGGATCCGGACGGCGCTTGGCGCTTCCCGAGCTACGGCATGCGCCGCATCGAGGCGTCGATCCGCGCCGATCCCGCGCTCGCCGATCTCGAGGTGGTCACCTTCGAGCTGCCGATGCTGCCCGCCGCCGAGGTCGCCGAGCTCCTGCTCGCCGAAGCGCCGGACTTCATCGGCGCCTCGGTCTACATCTGGTCGTTCCCGACCCTGCTCGAAGCGGCGCGGCTCGTGCGGCGCCGTGATCCGGGCTGCGCGATCGTCTTCGGCGGGCCTTCGGCCGAGCCGCCGATGTGCGCGCTCCCCCCGTATGCCGATTCGAACCGGGTCCTGGATGCGCTGGTGCTCTCCGAGGGTGAGATGTCGGTGCGCGAGATCCTCGCCGGGCGCGACGTCGATCCGGCTCGTCTCGCCGGCATCGCCGGCCTCGCCCTGCCGGCCTCGTTCGGGTGGCGGCGCACAGAGGCCCGGCCGCTCAACGAGGCGCTGGACGAGCTGCCGTCGCCGGCGGCGATGGGCCTGCTCGCCAAGGGCGACGTCGCCTACCTCGAGACGTTCCGCGGCTGCCCGATGTCGTGCTCGTTCTGCGAGTGGGGGGTCATGGGCGCCGGAACCTACTTCTCGCGCGAGGGCCTGGTGCGCGAGCTCGAGGCCCTGACCCGCCTCGAACCCCAGACGACCTACCTTCTCGACGCGGCGCTCAACCTCAACAAGCACGCTTTCCGGAACTTCGCCGCCGCCGAGGACGAAGTCCGCTTCTTCGCCGCCAACAGCCTCATCGCCCTGTTGTATCCGGCGCTGATCGACGACGGCCACACGCGGTTTCTCGAAGGAGTGCGGGCGCTCTATCTTTCGGTCGGGCTGCAGTCGTTCGACGAGCAGGTGCTCTCCGGCGTCGACCGGCGTTCGAAGAGCGCGCAGTTCGACCGCACGATCCGCGATCTCGCGGCGATGAGCAACGTCCGCAGCCTCTCGATCGAGCTCATCCTCGGGCTCCCGACCGACACGCCGGCGCGCTTCCGCGCGAGCCTCGACCGCGCGCTCGCGGTAGGCTGCGGGATCCGCATCTATCGCTGCCTGGTGCTGCCCAACGGGCTGATGACGCGGGCCGCCGAAGATCAGCTGGTGCGCTTCGACGAACACAGCCTGATGCTCACTTCGTCCGTCGGATGGGCCCCATCGGAGCTCGTCGCGGAGCAGGATCGCCTCTGCGATCTCGCGGCGAAGATGCCGGGGGGCTACAGCGGCGAGTACTGGTGGTACTTTCCCCCCGCTTCCCGCCGGCTGCCGTTTCCGGCGCTCGATCCGGCGCGCGCGAACGCCCCCGGCGCGGCCGCGACCTTCGGCTGAACCGCCCCCGACGGCGGCTCGGATCGGAAATGGCTCAGCGCGGAGAAGCGGGCGGCGCGGAGCGCGCGGTTTCGATCTCGACCAGGGAGTGCGACAGGCGGAGCAAGCGCGCCAGCTCGTCGCGCGGCGCCGCGACGCGGAAGAAGGCCGGCGTCTCGTTCCAGCCCGAGAGCGCCAGCACGGTGCGCTGCCACGGGTCGACCAGCGCGGCGCGCAGGCCGTAGGTGCCGGCGAGGAGCGGCAGCTTCGGGATCGACACCCGGAGCTCGCCCGCTCCGACCTCGAGCACCTGACCGTCCTCTTCGATCGCGCCGATGCCGGCCGCGATCTCGAGCGTGAGATCGGCGCTCACCACCTGGAAGAACCACGGGATCGGCGCGATGCGGGTCGCGGCGCGGTAGCGCAGGACGACTTCGGCCGGCGCTCCGGTCGTCGGCTCCCCTCCGCCCTGCCCGACGAGCGCCACCGAGTCGATGAGCACCGGGTGCTCGGAATTGGGTATCGAGCCTGCCGTGACCGCGGCGGCAGCGTCGGTCGCCGGATCGCGCATCGACTCGAGATAGACCGCGATTGCATCCGAGGTCGGCCCGTCGAAGATCAGGCGGCCATGGTCGAGGACCAACGCGCGCGAGCAGAGCACTTGCAGGGTGTAGAGGTCGTGCGACACCAGCACCAGCGACCGGCCGGCGGAGGTGGACTGAGCGAGGTGGCGAATGCACTTGCGGCGAAAGGCGAGATCGCCCACGGCGAGCGCTTCGTCGACCAGCAGCACATCCGGCCGCAGCTGCGCCGCGACGGCGAATCCGAGTCGGGCCCGCATGCCGCTGCTGTAAGTCGAAACCGGCGCGTCGACCAGCGCGCCGAGACCGGAGAAGGCGAGAATCGCCTCCAGCAGCGCGTCGCCGGCGCCGCGTTCGAGGCCGAGGAGCTCGGCGGCGTGGCGGGCGTTGGCACGCCCGGAGAGCCGCGGCTCGAAGCCCAGGCCGAGGTCGGAGACCGCCGCCAGCTGACCCGCTAACCGGACGCTGCCTGCGTCGGGCGGCATCCGGCCGTGCACCACCTTGAGGAGGGTGCTCTTGCCGGCGCCGTTGGCGCCGATGATCGCCAGGCACTCGCCGCGGGCGAGCGTGAACGAGATCTGCTCGAGGGCCCAGAACTCGCCCTCCCGCAACGCCTCAGCGCGCTTCATCCCGACCGCCGTGCGCAGCAGATCGTTCATCGCGTAGAGCAGCGAGCGTCGTGGATCGCGACAGTACTTCTTGCCGACGCCGGAGACCTCGAGGGCGACGGGCGGCGTCTCCGGGGCGACTGGAGCTGGTGCGACCGTGGGCACGGGAGAGGAGTCGAGTCTAGCAGGCACCGGTGTAGGCTCGCTCCTCTCCGATGCGCTCTCTCGAATCCCGGTCGCGTGCGCTCGCATGGCTCGCCGCACGCATCCCGGCCGGGAACCGCAGCGGAGCGTTCCCCGTCGAGATGCGTGCCGAGCGCGACGCCGGTGCTGCCGCGAGCGACGCCACGGTCTTCGCCACGGCGCTCGCGCTGCCGGCGCTCGCCGCCGCGCGCGACGACCGCGCCGAGGCCCTCGTCGCCGCCGGCCGGGCCTTTCTGCTGCGCGAGCGGCTGGCTGGCGGCCTCTGGCGCTTCTGGCCCCGCGCCCATCCTCGGCATGGGGACCTGCCGGCCGATCTCGACGACAGCTGCTGCGCCGGTGCGATCCTCGCCGCGGCCGGGATGGCGAAAGCGCCCGCGATCGCCCTGCTCGCGGCGCAACGAGACGCACAGGGGCGCTTCCGCACCTGGTGCGTCCCGCGCCGGGAGATGCCGCTTTCGGTGCGGATCGCGCTGCGCGGCATGCGCGCGTTCAGCCGCCCGGAGCATCCGTTCTGGAGCGCGAGCGAGGCGGAGCCTGGCGACGTCGACGCCGGCGTCAATGCCAACGTCCTCTGGCTGATCGGCGATCGCCCGGAGACCGAAAGCGCGGCGCGCTGGCTGGTCGATCTGGTGGCGCGGGGCGCCGAGGCGGGCGCCGACCGATGGCACGGACGGAGTTGGAGCGTGCGCTACTTCATCGCCCGCGCCGCCGCCGCGGGAACGGCGTCGCTTTCGCCGGCGGCGAGCCACTTGGCGCGGCGCGTCGAGGGTGCGGCGTCGCAGCTCGCCACCGGCGGCCGCGCGGGCGGTCCGGACGAAGCGATCGACGCGATCGAAGCGGTCGGCGCGCTCGACGCGGTCGATCTCGCTCTCGCCGTGTGCGTGGGCTCGCGCTCCGGCGCGGATGCGGAGGCGGTGCGGGCGCTCGCCGCGCGGCTCATCGAGCTGCAGGCGGCGGACGGCTCCTGGCCCAGTGCGCCGCTCTGGTTCGGCGGC
>JBDSRU010000363.1:0-3424 GCA_039929145.1 Thermoanaerobaculia bacterium | reverse complement strand
GCCGTGCATCGCCGCCATCGCCCGGCGCACTGACCGCGGGCTGATCTCCTGGCCATGCAGCCACCGCAGGTGGGCGGCGATCGCCGCCGCATCGGCGGAGACGAGATCCTTGCCCTTCTGCCTGTCGAGCCACTCTCCCAGGCGAACCAGATCGCCGCGATAGGCCGCGACCGTCTGCGGTGAGAGGCCGCGTTCGTAGGCAAGGGCATCGAGCCAGAGGTCGAGCCGCCGCCGCCAGGGAACGATCACCATGCCGGCGCGTGAACCCCGAGACCGACGAACGGATTCTCGCGCCGCTCGTCGTCGAGCCGCGTCTCAGGTCCTTGGCCGGGGAAGAGGCGGTAGTCCCCGCCCAGCGGAAAGAGGCGCTCGCGGATGGAGCGCGCGAGCGTCGGTCCATCGCCGCCCGGAAGATCGGTGCGGCCGACGCCGCGGTGGAAGATCGTGTCGCCGACCAGGATCGAAGCGCTCGCTTCGTCGATGAGACAGACGCCGCCGGGGGTGTGGCCGGGGGTGTGCAACACGGAGAGGGCAAGCCCGGCGACCTCGACCACCTCACCCTCTTCCCACCAGAAGGAAGGCGGAGGACTGGGGCGCGCGCCGAGCATCGCCTCGAGCTCGGGCCACTGCGGGCGCTCGAGGTAGGGCAGATCGGCACGATGGATCTGCACTCCGATGCCGTACCTTTCGGCGACGTGCGCGACGTGGGCGATGTGATCGACGTGGCCGTGGGTGAGGAGAATGCGCTCCGGCACCAGACCGTGGCGCTCGATGGCGGCGAAAATGCGCGGACTTTCGGCGCCCGGATCGACGACGGCACAGCGCCCGCCGCTGCCCACCAGATAGCAGTTCTCCTCCAGCGGCCCGACGGTGAGCTTCTCGATCAGCATGGCGTGACTCCGCTCGGCAGTACGGTCGACGGTGCGGTCGACGGCGTCAGTCGACGGCGCCGTAGCTCCGGCAGATACCGCGAATCTCCTCTTCGCCGAGCGTCGCCGAGGACTGCTTCGCGGCCTGGAAGATCGCCTGTGCGAGCTCGGGGGTCGAGGCGATGCCGCGCTCGGTGAGCCAGCAGGCGACGTTCGCCTGGCCGCTCATGGGACCGACCTCGACCTCCTGCTTGCGCCCGACCCAGGCGGCCGGAATCCCCGAGTAGATCCGGTCGGCGAGCCAGTCGTGGCCCTTGGCGCGCGCCTTGAGGATCGCCGCCGCGTGGACTCCCGTCTGGGTGCGGAAGGCGTCGCGACCGACGACCGGATAGCTCTCGGGAATCGTCACCCCGGTCGAACGCGAGACGAGCTCGCAGAGGCCGGCGAGAGGCGCGAGATTCCTTGCGCTCCAGCCGAGCAGCGCGAAATTCACCAGCAGCTGATCGAGGGCGCAGTTGCCGACCCGCTCGCCGATTCCCAGAACAGTGCCGTGAATCCGGTCGGCGCCGGCCTCGGCGGCGGCGATGGCGTTGGCGAGGCCCAGACCGCGGTCGTTGTGGCCATGCCAGTCGACCGCTACCCGCTCTCCGGTCGCGTCGACGACGCCGCGCAGGAAACGCACCAGGTTCCGCGTACCTTCGGGAGTCGCATGGCCGACGGTGTCGGCGATGCAGATGCGCCGCGCACCCGCCTCGACCGCCGCGGTGTAGAGAGCGCGCGTATCCTCGGGGCGCGCCCGCGTGGTGTCCTCGGTGACGTACATCACCGGCAGGCCCTCGGAGGTGGCGAAGCCGACCGCGTCGCGGGTGAGTTGAAGGAGCTTCTCCATCTCCCAACCTTCGGTGTACTGGCGGATCGGCGAGGAGCCCAGGAAGCAGGCGACTTCGATGGCCAGGCCCGTCTTCTGCGAAATTTCGACCACCGGCCGAATGTCGGCTTCGAGCGTCCGCGCGGCGCAGTTCGGCGCCAGCGCGAGCTTGCCCGTCACGATCTCCTGCGCCAGCCGGGTCACATCGGCGACCACGTGCGGGCCGGCTCCTGGCAGGCCGATATTCAGCGCGTCGACTCCGATCGCCGCCAACGCGTGCAGGATCTCGATCTTCTGCTCGATCGGCGGGGTGCGCACGGAGGGCGACTGCAGGCCGTCGCGCAGCGTCTCGTCGTTGAGCTCGACGCGCGGACGCGCCGGGCGAAGCGCGCCTTCGGCGACGTTCCAGTCGTAGATGAGCTCGGACTCGGCAGGGTGCATGGCGCCCATCAGGAGGCGACAACGGGAACCGCGGCGGAGACGGCGCGCGCGATGAGGTCGCCGACTTCGGACGTCGTGAGGCTGCCGCCTAGGTCGTGGGTCGTGCCGCCGGCGCGGATCGAGGTCGCTACGGCCGATTCGATCTCGTCCGCCGCCGCGCGGTGTCCGAGCGTCTCGAGCATGAGCGCCGTGGACAGGATCGCACCGAGCGGATTCGCCTTGCCGGTGCCGGCGTACTTCGGCGCCGAGCCGTGCACCGGCTCGAACATCGAGGTCCGGCCGGGATGGAGATTGGCGGAGCCGGCGACGCCCAAACCGCCTTGGAGCGCGGCGCCGAGGTCGGTGAGGATGTCGCCGAACATGTTGTTCGACACAATGACTTCGAACTGTTCCGGCGCCCGCACGAGCTGCATGCAGAGCGCGTCGACGAACATGTGCGATGCCTCCACATGCTTGTACTCCGTGGCGAGCTCGAAGAAAACGCGCTGCCAGAGGTCGTGTCCGTAGCGCATGACATTCGATTTGTCGGCCATCAGGACCTTGCGTTTGCCGTTCGCCACCGCCCAGTCGAAGGCGGCGCGGCAGATGCGCTCGACCCCCTTCCTGGTGTGGATCTCCTCCTGCACGGCGACCTCGTCCGCGGTGCCCTTCTTGAAGAAACCACCGACACCGACGTAGGCCCCTTCTGTGTTCTCGCGAAAGACCGTGAAGTCGATGTCCGCTTCGCTCTTACCCTTCAACGGACAGAGCCGCGCGTCGTAGAGCTTGCACGGCCGGAAGTTGATGTAGAGGTCGAGCTGAAAGCGGATGCCCAGGAGAATGTCGGCGGCGTGGCGCATGTCGGGGATGCGCGGGTCGCCGTAGGCGCCGATGAAGATCGCGGAGAAGTTGTCGCGCAGATCGTCCATGGCGCCGTCGGGGATCGACACTCCGGTCGCCAGGTAGTGATCGGCGCTCCACGGGAAGTGCACCAGCTCGAGCGGCAGGGAATGACGCTCGGCGGCGGCCTCGAGGACCTTCACCGCCTCGGTGGTGACGTCGCGTCCGATGCCGTCTCCGGGGAGCACGGCGATGCGCTGTGGACGGCGATGCTTCGGGTCGGTCAGGTTCATTTCGCTGGGCTCGCGGGGTCGAAAGTCGGGGTTCGAAAGCTCCTCGATGCTAACACGCGACCCAGAGCCCAGAAGCCGAGCCAGAGGACCGCACCCACGACTCCGGCGGCGCCCCAGAGGACGTTTCCGCCGAA
>JBDSRU010000362.1:0-3173 GCA_039929145.1 Thermoanaerobaculia bacterium | reverse complement strand
CGCACCTGACCGATCTGGGAATGCGGCGCCATCCGCCGGGAAGGACTTCTCTCCTGACTGGATCGGCATCGAAGTGCCGATGTCTTCGGGATTCACTTGCCAGGAACCGCAACCTGGGCTTTCGTCGAAAAGGCTAGCATCATCGACTTTGACGTCGCGCAGGCGGCAACCGAACACCGGGAAGGCGCCCGGGAAAGGCGCCTGGCACCTCTTCAGCAGATGAGTGGCTGGTGCGCATCCCGGCCGGGATGACAATCACGCCAACGAAGATAGGGCGGCGCGGCACGCAGCAGGGCAGCGACACTTTTCGACGAGCTCCCGCCGCTCGCCTGCGAGAAGAACTACCCCTTGGCGGAGGAGCCTTCAGCGAGTGGCACCTGGTTCAGCAGCTTGTCGCGTAGTACGCCCGAAAAAAGCGAATCAGGGCGTCGCCGACGACCACGCGGAGCTGTCGGCGCTCTCGAAGCTGTCACGAAACGGCAGATCGCCGTCGCAGAGCGCAACGTCACCTCCGAAACCGGCGATGCGGGCAGCGGTAATGCCGGTGGCCGGCACCGAGACGAAGGTCCCGAGCCAGTCGCGCATGGTCACCGAGGAGACCCCGTTCGAAAGCGCCACCGAGGAGAACTGCTGGTCGCTATAGGCGCTGGCGTGCGAGCCGCAGTCGGGCATCCAGAGGAAGAGCGATGGCACTGGGCCGCTCGGGTCGTCACCGCGGGCGAGCTCGGAGCGCAGCTGGAATCCGGACAGGAGCGCGCCTGCCTGCGCATAGAGGCGGCCCTCGTAAGGTGAGCCGTCGCCGACCTCGATCAGCGGAGGGCAGGTCGTCAGCCCGAGGACGGCGCAGTGGGCGTAGGCGCCGATCGGCCCCCAGAGCGCGAGATGGCCGAACCCATTCGCGGTGTGCTCGGAATTCGGATCGGAGAAATCCTCGCGCACGAAGGCCGGCGTGGCCAGGTGGTTGGCCAAGACGTGAAGTCGATCACGGCAGCTCCACTCGTCGCCCGTACCCGCGTGCACCGAGACACACGAGGCGTCGAGGATGGTCGCCAAAGAATCGGTGGGCGCGGCGAGATAGGAGTCGTACTGCTCGACGTAAGCGGAGTCGGTGAGGAAGGTCTCGGCGTCGTAGCTGCCAAGCGCCGCGGTGGTGCCGCTCCAGAAGTGATCGTAGAGATCGAGGCTCGGGCTCTCGAAGCGCTTCTCATTCTCCGGCCCCGGAACGAAGTTGGAGTCGATGACCACCCGGACATCGCCGGCGAACGCCGGCCACGCGCGCAGGTAATCGGCGAGACCGTCGATCGAATGATAGAGCCCGTGGCCAGCACCGGAGTGGCCGATGAAGACGATCTGCTCGGCGCTCTCGAGCGGCGGCAGTGACTCCGTGGTTGCGACGACAGCGTTGCCGGCGACGATCCAGGTCGGGTAACTGAGCCCGATGCCGGAGAGATCATTGCCGCGCAGCTCGTCGAGCGCCAACTCGAGGATCGACCTGCCTTGAGAGTAGAGATCGAAGGAGATCGTTTCGGGCCCGGAGATCTCGCCCGTCACGCTCGGATGCGCGGCGCGGCCGTTGTAGCGGTCGTAGCTGCACTTCTTGACCCGCACCCGGTTGTAGCCGGCGAAAACCGGATTCTCCGAGGTCGCGGTGCGCAGGATCCCTTGCGAGAGCCCGGGCTGGTCCGCCAAATTTCTCATCGCCGGCTCGGAGGCCGTGCCCATCTCACTCTCCTCGCCGCCGAGATAGTCGTCGACGCAGCCCTGTGCGTCATCGTAAACGCCGTCAACCGGATCGGAGTCGCGCGCCCAGCACGATCCACCGCCGCTCATCGAGAACAGCCACCGATTCGACGGCCCGCCAACCGCCGGATCGACGTAGAGGATTGGGCGGGTGCCGTCGAGGCAGCGGACCTCCCAATCGGAGTCGAGGTTCACGCGCGTGTACTCCTTGACTTGCGCCGGCGAGGCGGGCGGCGCGGGCACCGGTTGTGGCTCGACCGGGTGGAGTGCGGCGCAGCGCAGGGAGTGCACCCAATAGGGATCGGCGCAGTCGTTGGTGATCGGTTGCGCGAAGGCGCCTCCGGAGATCGCCAGCGAAACGAGCAGCACAGCCCTGAGGATCCTCTTCATCTGTTGCTCATTATGAGTTGCTCGAAGTGTACATCCACCGACTGCTGAGGTGCTGCTGCTGAGGTGCCTGCTGAGGTGCCAGGTGCTTTTCACTCCAAACTGCCGTTGCGGTGCTGCCGTTGCGATGCCAGGCGATTTTCATACGTCTGCGCTTGTTCGGGATGACCTTGGAGCGGATCCAACAATTCCCGAGCCTGGCAGGGAGGAATCTGGTCTGCGGGTTCGGCTTCTGGCGCTTTGCGGGCGGAAATAGAAGCTCTCGAGAACAAGTTCTTCGGCGGCCCTACTTCCGTTCGAGTTTGAAGCGCGCGGCTTCGCTTCCCGCTGAGCGATCCTCAGCGGGCGAAAGCTGAACTTCCTCCGGGTCATGGTCCTCGGACTTGCTTATGTCGTTGGTTCGTCAGCCGCTCCTGGCGGCTACGCGGACCCGACGCGGTGGGGGGAAGGCACCTTCGGGGAATTCGATGTCCGTCACGCCCTGACGAAGCTTGCGAGCAGCCCTTCGAAACGCGTCGACGAAATGGCGGTAGGCCCGGAGCAGGGCGCGCCGCACTTCTGGCGTTGCGGCATGCACCAGCGGAGCGGGCCCGCGCTTCATTCGGTTCGGCGCGAGATGCGGCTCCTGTCGACAGACCGCTTCCCTTCCGAGAGGCGGCTTTCCGGTCTCCTCCTGACGCTGTCGACCCTCCGCTTCGATCTCTTCGATCAGCTGACGGACCCGCTCGCGCTGGAGCTCCGGCGAGAGCGACTGCCAGCAGGGCAGCGGAGCGAGGGTGAGCTCCTCGCGTTCGACGAAGGCCTCCGGATCGAGAGGCAGACCTTTTCTGCGCGCCTTCGACTCGAGAGTCCTCGACCTCCAGCGGCCCGCCACGGGAATGCCCTCCGTGAGCGCCCGAGCGCAGTGCACTCCGGGCCAGTCGAGAGGCGAGGCCACGAGTCCCTCCTTGACTCCTTGCGCCAGCAGGTAGGAAAGCCGCCCGACCTGGGCCTCCTCCTCATCCGAAACCAGAATCGCCTGGTATCGCCTCCCCCAGAACTCTTCT
>JBDSRU010000361.1:0-13211 GCA_039929145.1 Thermoanaerobaculia bacterium | reverse complement strand
GGGCGGAGCGACAGCTCCGGCGCGGCGCACCGCCGGCGGGGCGCCCTCTGGCGCCGAGTCATCCATGATGACCTCGCGCGGTGAGGCGAGCTTCTTTCCGGCGAGGATCGCTTGCAGGATCTCGCTCTCTACCGCAGCTTCTTCACCCTCGACCCGTACTCCGATGGAACGCAGCTTGAACACCAGGTCCTGGTGTGAAACGCCCATCATCGTCGCGAGGTCGGTGACCCGAATCTTTCCCATAGGTGCCGTCGTTCTCCTGGCTGATCCTGCTTGACCGTAGGCGTCGCGAGTTTGCTACTCGCGTTCGCCTTCCGGGGCCTGCTCGGTCTCTTCCTGCGCTGCGTCTTCGGCGACTTTGGCGCGATCCTCGGACTCCTTGAAGGCGCGCGAAAGCGCCGCCATGAAGTCCTGGTCGTTCATCGAGGACGAAGACTCCGCCGCCATCGGGCGCCCGGCCCCAGACGCATCGGTGGCTTCGGAAGCCTGCACCTTGTCCGCCTGCTCCTTCGCCCAGTTCAAGATGGAAACCGCAGTCTTTGGTCCGATGCCTTCGACCGCCTGAAGCACCTCCGGCGTCGTATCCACCAGCGCCTGAAGAGTGGAGAAGCCCGCCTCCTCGAGCAGGCCCGCGGTGCGCGGACCGATTCCGGGGACGGTGGTCAAGTCCAGCACGGCGTTCAGATCCGGCGCCGCCGGGGCATCGCCGAAAGCGTTCTGAAGCATGCGCGCCAAAGCGCCAGCGACTTCGTCCTTGACGTCGGACTCGCTCTTGATGTCGATGCGGCAGCCGATCAGCTCGGCGGCGAGGCGCACGTTCTGGCCGCGCTTGCCGATCGCGAGCGACAGCTGCTCGTCCTCGACGATGACGTCGAGATGCGGCTGCGCTCCGACGTGGTGCACGGAGACCCGGGTGATCTTGGCGGGTGCGAGAGCGCTCTGGGCGAAAGTGACGAGATCGTCGCTGTATTCGATGATGTCGATCTTCTCGCCGCGGAGCTCGCGGATGATCGATTGCACGCGCGAACCCTTCATCCCGACGCAGGCGCCGACCGGATCCACGTCGCGCTCCCGGCTGTAGACCGCTACCTTCGCGCGCTCGCCGGGGGCGCGGACAGCCGCCTTGATCATGACGGTGCCGTCGTAGATCTCCGGCACTTCCATCTCGAAGAGCTTGACGAGAAGCCGCGGGTCGGTGCGCGAGAGAATGATCTGCGGTCCCTTGGGCTGCTTGTGCACCTCGACGATGACGCCTCGGATGCGCTCGCCCTGGCTGTAGCGCTCGTGGCGCGCCTGTTCGGGCCGCGGCACGGCGGCCTCGGTGCGGCCGAGGTCGACGATGATGTCGCCGCGCTCGAAGCGCTTGACGGTGCCGTTGACGACTTCGCCAACCCGGTCGATGTATTCGTTGTAGACCTTTTCGCGCTCGGCCTCGCGCACCCGCTGGTAGAGGACCTGCTTGGCGGACTGAGCGGCGATGCGACCCAATCCCTCGGTCGAGAGGGGGGTGAGAATCTCGTCGCCGACTACGGCGCCGGCCTTGTGCGGCTGCGCCTCTTCGACGCTCCACTCGGCGGTCGGATCCTCGACCACTTCGACGACCTTCTTGACCGTCCAGGCGTCGAACTTCCCGGTCTCCGGGTTCCAGGTGGCGCGAACGGGCTCCTTGATCCGATGCTGCTTCTTGGCGGCCGAGGCCATCGCATCTTCGAGCGCCTGAACCCAGCGCTCGTAGTCGATTTCCTTCTCGCGCGCGACCTGGCGCAGCACGTCTCCAAGATTGACTTCGGGGGCTGCCTGTGTCTGAGCCATACCGTCCTGTTCCTACTCGTCGATCTCCAGCTTCGCGAGCTGGATGTCCTGCAATCTGAGCCGCAACACCGGCCTGCTTTCGATCTCACTCACTTCCACTTCGCCCGCCGCCTCGTCGAAGGCGGACAGTTTCCCCACGACCGTGGCGCGCTTTCCCGTCGCCGCGTCCAGAAAACGAACGCGTGCCCGGCGGCCGACGAATCGCGCGAAGTCGCGCGGTCCGTAGAGCTGCCGGTCGAGGCCGGGTGAGCTCACCTCGAGGGTGTACTTGCCCGGCCCGAAGTTGCGCACATCGAGCAAGGCCGACGAGAGTTTCGAGACCGTCTCGCAGTCCTCGAGACGAACTCCTCCCTCGCGGTCGAGAATGAGGCGCAGCGTGCCGGCCTGGAACTCGACCTGCAGAAGCTCGCAGCCCTGGGCTGCAGCGATCCCGGCCAGTTCAGCGCCGAGTTCGGGGTCGATCCCTTTTCCGGCCATTCCGTCCAATGCCTGCCGTACAACAAAAAAGGTGGGCTGCTCGGCCCACCTCACAACCGTTAGGCAAGCTGTCAGGGGGCATGATAGCGCGGCGCCTCCGGGATGGCAAGTTACGGAGACGCCGGGGTTTGAGCTGCCGCGTCACTCTGTCGCAGGAGGCGTTGATTTCGGGCATGGCGATTGCTTCTGGGGAGAACTGGCAGGTCAAACGGAACGCTCTTCAAGGAGAACCCTTCATGTCGTCTTCCTCGCATCCGAGCCGAAATGTCACGACCTTTGGCTTGCTCCTCGGAGCCGTGATCTTCGGAATGGTGCTCGCCGGCGGGCTCGACCTCTCCGCCACGGGCGCGGCTTCCCCGGTCACTCCCGCAGCGTCCTCCAGCCAGGTGGCCTCGGCGGCTGGCGCGTCCGCCCAGAGTGGGGGCGGGATGGCCTATCTGCCTTCGTTCGCGGACCTCGCGGAGAAGGTCCTCCCGGCAGTGGTCTCGATCGAGGCCCAGACGATCGAGAAGGGCGACCCGCGGCGCTCCCAGGGCCAGGGCGGATCGCAGGATCCGTTCCAGTTCTTCTTCGGTCCGCGGGGCGGTCAGCCGCAGGGGGATGACGGCCGCGAGTATCGCTCCGACTCCGGCGGCAGCGGCTTTGTCGTCAGCGCCGACGGCTACGTCGTCACCAACAACCACGTGATCGAAGGGGCGACCAAGCTGCGTGTGCGTCTGGAGGAGCGCTACTACGACGCAGTCGTCAAGGGCGCCGATCCCGCGACCGACTTGGCGCTGCTCAAGATCGACGCGGGCCGGCCGCTTTCCTTCCTGCCGCTCGGTGACAGCGACCGGCTGCGCCAGGGCGATTACGTGATGGCGATCGGCAATCCGCTGTTGCTCGACCACACGGTGACGGTCGGAGTCGTGAGCGCCAAGGGCCGGGCGATCGGGCTTACGCGGGATACTTCTTTCGAGAACTTCATTCAGACCGACGCCGCGATCAACCGCGGAAATTCGGGTGGTCCCCTGGTCAATCTGGCGGGGGAGGTCATCGGCATCGCCACGGCAATGAACGGAGGCGCGGAGAACATCGGCTTTGCAGTGCCGGTGAGCACCCTCAAGTCGGTTCTGCCTCAGCTCAGAGAGAAGGGCAAGGTCAGCCGCGGCTACCTCGGAGTCAACATCTCGAACATTGACTTCGATCGCGCCCAGGCCTTCGGGTTGGCCGAGGCTGGCGGCGCGCTGGTGACCCAGGTGGTCGAGGGCTCGCCGGCGGCCAAGGCCGGAGTCCAGCACGGCGACGTGGTGACGACGGTCGACGGGCGCAAGGTCAAGGAGACCCGGGACCTGATCGACTATGTCTCGGCTCAGGGACCTGGCAAGAAGGTGGAACTCCAGATCCTGCGCGAAGGCAAGACCCTCAAGCGGACGGTAGAGCTGACGGAGCGCGAGGGAGACGAGGTTGCCGAAGCGGAAACCAAGAACGACGAAGGCGGGCGCGGCTTCAGCTGGCTGGGCCTGCAGTATCAGGACCTCACTCCGGCCCTGCGCCAGAGTCTCGGCCTCACCGGCCCGGTCGAGGGCGTTCTGGTGCGCGACGTGACGGCTTCCAGTCCGCTCTACGACGAAGGCGTCGCCGAAGGCGATCTGATTCTCGAGGTCAACGGTCAGGCGACTCCGAACGTCAAGGAGTTCGAAGCCCTGGTCGGCGGCGTGCCGTCGGGATCCTTCCTTCGCCTCTACTTGCGCCGGATCAATCCGCAGGCTCCCAGCGGCGGCCGGCAGGTGAACTACTTCGCCATCGTGCGCGTGCCCTGAAGCTGGGCGCGCCGCTATCCGGCGGACAGCTCGACTCGCTCGTCATCTCCGATGGGCCGGCTCGTTTTCGGGCCGGCCCCTTTTTTCGTTTGTTAGACTCGAACCATGTGCGCAGCCTTCAAAGCCTCGATACTCGTGGTCGACGACGAGGCGGACATCCGCGAGAGCCTGCGGATGGTTCTGGAGTTCGAGGGCTACCGTGTCGAGGAAGCCAAAAACGGCCTGGAGGCGCTACAGAAGGTGCGCGAGCGTCCACCGCACGCCATCCTGCTCGACCTCCGCATGCCCGAGATGGACGGAGCCGAGACACTGCGCTCGCTTCGCGAACGGGGCTACGAGATGCCCGTTCTGGTCGTCTCCGGCCACGCCGATGTCGCCACCGCTGTCGAGATGACGCGTCGAGGAGCCTTCGATTTCTTCGAGAAGCCCTTTCAGAGCGATCGCCTGCTCATCTCGGTCCGCAATGCCGTCGAATCGCAACGGCTCTCGGAGGAGAAGGACGGCGGCCCGGGGGGAGGCGACAGCTCGCTGTTGATCGGCGCTTCGCCGCGCATGAAGCGCTTGCGAGAAACCATCGAGCTCGCCGCTCCGACCGCCGCGACCGTTCTCATCACCGGCGAAAGCGGCACCGGCAAGGAGTTGGTCGGGCGCGGGATTCACAATTCGAGCCCGCGTCGCGGGCAACCGTTCGTGCAGGTGAACTGCGCGGCGATCCCCGAGGAACTGATCGAATCGGAGCTCTTCGGCCACGAGAAGGGAAGTTTCACCGGTGCGGTGCGCCGACAGACCGGGAAGTTCGTCGCCGCCGACGGCGGCACGATTTTCCTCGATGAGGTCGGCGACATGTCGGCGCGCACCCAGGCCAAGGTGCTGCGGGTGCTCGAAAGCGGCGATGTCGAGCCGATCGGTTCGGACAAGGTCGTGCGGGTGAACGTCCGGGTCGTCGCGGCGACGAACCGCGTCCTCGAAGACGAGATCCAGGCCGGCCGGTTCCGCGAAGATCTGTTCTATCGCCTGAACGTCGTCCCGATCCGGACTCCGCCGCTGCGCGAGCGCCTCGAAGACGTTCCGCTGCTGGTCGAGCATTTCGCCCGTCGATTCTGCGAAGCGAACAACTACCGCCGCAAGCGGTTCACGGCCGAGGCGATGGAGGTCCTGCAGACTCTGCCCTACAAGGGCAACGTCCGGGAGCTCCGCAACCTGGTCGAGCGTCTCCTGATCCTGACCCCCGGCGACGCGATCGGTCGCGAGGCAGTGACCGGAAGCGCCGGCAGCGCGCCGATCGAGCTGGGACAGTCCTTTCAGGGACTGAAGACCCTGCGCGAGTTCCGCGACCAGGCGGAGAAGCTCTTCCTGGTGCAGAAACTCGGTGACCACCAGTGGAACGTGACCCAGACGGCGCTCGCCATCGATACTCCTCGCAGCAATCTCTACAAGAAGATGGAGCAGTATGAAATCCGACGGCGTGAATCCGCTTCCACCGCAAGCGATGACGAGTGAGTCGCTTCCCGAAACCCTCGAGGCCTGCGGGGCGCTGCGGCGCGGGCACTTTCTGCTCTCCTCGGGCTTGCATTCGCCGGCTTACGTTCAGTGTGCGCTGTTGCTCGAGAGTCCGTCGCGGGCGGCCAAGGCAGGTGAGGCCATCGCCGACCGCCTGCGCGACCTCGCGCCGGATTCCGTGCTCGCCCCGGCCCTGGGGGGAGTGATCATCGGACACGAGGTGGCGCGCGCGCTGGGAGTGCCGTTCCGGTTCGCGGAGCGCGCCGGCGAGAAGCTGGCGCTGCGCCGCGGTTTCGAGCTCGGGCGCGGCGAGCGGGTGGTGATCGTCGAGGATGTCATCACCACCGGAAAGTCCACGCTCGAGACGGCGGCGCTCGCTGAAGATGGGGGCGCGGTCGTCGTTGGAATCGGCTCGATCATCGACCGGAGCGGCGGCAGGCACGGCTTCGCGGTGCCGTTCGCCGGGCTCCTGGCGCTGGACTTGCCGGCTTACAAGGGTGAGGACTGTCCGCTCTGCCGCGACGGGTCGCAGGCGGTCAAACCGGGCAGCCGCCCGGCGGCAGGCGCGGCGGAAGCGCCGGGATGATGTGCGGGGCTAGCGCAGCGCCTGGCGGTAGAGTTTGTCGACGCTCGCCTTGAGCGCTTCGAGCCTGCCGCTGGCGGCTGCAGCCTTGGCCGTCACCTGGAGCGGCCAGAGATTGTCCGTGCCGTCGTAGACCTCGATCTGGTAGGTGCTTTTCGCGGCGTCCCAGCTGCCGACACCGTTCGGGCGAATGCCCCATCCCGAAGGCAGGTAGCTACGGAGCTCGATATCGGTGAAGGTCAAGCGGTTCGATTCGGCCATGATGACGGAATCTTCTCTCAGAAACGGCGGCCGGCCAAGCTGCTGCCCGCCGGTGGATCGCCGCCTGCCCTGAACGAACGATCGCGCGCGCTTTCCGGCGCCGGGTGGCACTGGTAGCATCCCGGCGAGGGAAGACATGGAAATCGAACTCAACGCAGAGCAGGTGATGCTGCGCGACACGGTGCGCCGGTTCGCTGCAGAAGTCGTGGCGCCGCGGGCGCGCGAGATCGACGCCAGCGGCGAGTTCCCGCTCGCCTATTACCACCAGGCGGGGGAGCTCGGGCTCGCCGGTGTCTGCGTGCCGGAGGAGTTCGGCGGCGCGGGAATGGACATGGTCTCCTACTGCGTGGCGATCGAGGAGATCAGCCGGTATTGCGCCTCGAGCGGCGTGATCCTCTCGGTCAACAACTCGCTGGTCTGCGACCCGCTCTTGCGCTTCGCCAACGAGGAACAGAAGCGCGAGTTCCTCATCCCGCTCGCCGCGGGCAAGAAGCTCGGCTGCTTCGCGCTGACCGAGCCGGACGCCGGCAGCGATGCCGCCGCCCTGAAGACGACGGCGAAACGCGACGGAGACGACTACGTCCTCAACGGCGGCAAGGTCTTCATCACCAACGGCACCCACGCCGACACGGCTCTGGTTTTCGCCACCGTCGATCCCACACTGAAACACCGGGGCATTACCGCTTTCATCGTGAAAATGGACGGCCCGGGCGTGAGCCGCGGCCACCACGAGTACAAACTCGGCGTGCAGGCTTCGGGAACGACGCAGCTCTACTTCGACAATGCGCGCGTCCCGGCGAGCCAGCGCCTGGGTGAAGAGGGGACGGGTTTCCGGATCGCCATGTCGACCCTCGACGGCGGCCGCATCGGCATCGCGGCGCAGGCGGTCGGAATCGCCCAGGGCGCGTTCGAAGCGGCTCTCAAGTATGCGAAGGAACGCGAGCAATTCGGGCATCCGATCGCCGATTTCCAGGCCATTCAGTTCTATCTCGCCGACATGGCGATGGAGCTCGACGCCGCCCGCCTGCTGGTCTACAAAGCGGCGTGGGCGAAAGAGAACAGCAAGCGCTGCACGCTCGAAGCGGCGCAGGCCAAACTGTTCGCGTCAGAAATGGCGCAGCGAGTGACGAACAAAGCACTGCAGATTCACGGTGGGTACGGCTATACCCGCGACTATGACGTCGAGCGCTTCTTCCGCGACGCTCGCATCACGGAGATCTACGAGGGCACGAGCGAGATCCAGAAGCTGGTGATCGCCGATTCGATCCTCAAGGAAGGCTGAGCCTTCGTGGCAGTCGATTTTTCCTTCACGCCAGAGCAGGAAATGTTGCGCCAGGAGATTCGCCGGTTCGCCGAGGAGCGGATCCTCCCCGGCGTGGGCCAGCGCGACCGGGACCACACCTATCCCGCGGGCCTGGTGGCGGAGGCCGGAGAGATGGGCCTTCTCGGCATGCTGGTGGAGGAGCGCTACGGCGGAGCGGGATTCGACCCGCTCTCCTACTGCCTGGCGGTGGAGGAGATCTCGCGCATCTGTCCGGCGATCGGCGTGACGATGAGCGTTTCGAACTCGGTCTGCTGCTGGCCCATTGCCAGGTTCGGCAGCGAAGAGATCAAGCGCGAGTTTTTGCCCGATCTGGCCAGCGGCAAAAAGCTCGGCGGTTTTTGCCTGACCGAAGCCGAGTCCGGCAGCGATGCCGGAGCGATGCTCACCCGCGCCCGCCGCGACGGTGACGACTTCATCCTCGACGGCGCCAAAGTCTGGATCACCAACGCCGGCGTCGCCGGAACCTTCGTCGTGATGGCGAAGACCGATTTCGCGGCCGGCAAGCGCGGTATCTCGGCTTTCGTCGTCGACGCCGCGTCGCCCGGCATTCAGGTCGGACGGCCGGAAGAGAAGCTCGGGCTCCGGGCGTCGGTCACCGCCGCGGTGACGTTCACCGACTGCCGCGTGCCGAGCCGGCAGCTGCTGGGTACGGAGGGCGGTGGTTTCAAGATCGCTCTGGCCACCCTCGACCACTCGCGACTCGGAATCGCCGCTCAGGCGGTGGGCATGCACCAGCGGGCTCTCGAGCTCGCTGTGGCCTATGCCCGCGAGCGCGTCCAGTTCGGCGTGCCGATCGCCTCCCACCAGGCGATTCAGTTCCAGCTCGCGCGCATGGCCACCGAGCTCGCCGCGGCCCGGGCGCTGCTCTGGCACGCCGCCGCCTCCGAGAAGTCGAGCGCCGCCGGCCGCCTCGCCGCCGAAGCCAAGGCCTATGCCAGCGAGGCCGCCAACCGGGCAGTCTGGGACGCCCTCCAGATCCACGGTGGCAACGGTTTCAGCGAGGAGTACGAGATCGCCCGGCTCTACCGCGACGTGCGGGTGACAACGATCTACGAAGGCACGAGCGAGATGCAGCGCCTGGTCATCGCGCGGCATCTGCTGGGCGCGTGAATCCGCCGCCCAACCCCGGGGCGCTGCC
Organism: Thermoanaerobaculia bacterium; assembly: GCA_039929145.1. GTDB lineage: Bacteria > Acidobacteriota > Thermoanaerobaculia > Multivoradales > JAGPDF01 > JAGPDF01. The sequence continues at coordinate 4,314 of JBDSRU010000361.1, read as the reverse complement.
GGGGGAAACCGCCGGCGAACCGGGCGTGCTCGCGATCGTCCTCAACTACAACGGCCGCGAGATGACCCTCGCCACGGTCGCGAGCCTGCTGGCGCTCGACTATCCGAAGCTCGGGATCCTGGTGGTCGACAACGGCTCGACGGACGGCTCCGATGCGGCGATCGCTGCTTCCTTCCCGTCCGTCCGAAGGCTGCGGACCGAAGTGAATCTCGGGATATCCGGCGGGCTCAACCTCGGATTCCGGGTCGGCCTCGACGAAGGCTGGGACTATCTCCTGCCGATGAACAACGACATCGAGGTCGCTCCCGATCTGCTGCGCGAGCTGGTGGCTGCAGCGGCGGCCGACCCGGCGATCGGTTGCGCCGGGCCGAAGTGCTACTACTACTTTGGAGACCGCAATCGGCTCTGGTCGGCGGGGGGCAAGCTCCGTTTTCGCGAGTCGGTGACCCGCGAACGGGGCATGGGAGAGCTCGATCGCGGGCAGTACGACCGCGACGGCGAGGTGGACTACACGAACGGCGCGTTGATGCTGATCCGCACCGCGGCGCTTCGTGCCGCCGGCCTCTGGGACCCCGTCTACCATGTCTCGGTCGAGGACGCCGACTGGTGCGTGCGCATGAAGCGGGCCGGGTTCCGCTGCTGGTACGCCCATCGGGCGCGGCTGTGGCACATGGTTTCGCCGACGACCGGCGGTTACACCGCCAGCCGGACCTTCAGAACCGGGCGGTCGACCGCGATTTTCGTGCGCAAGTACGCCGGGCCGGCGGGCTGGGCAGGTTTCCTGCTCTGGACGGCGCTGGCCCTTCCGGCAGCCTTCATGCGCGAGCTGGTGCGCGGCAACAGCGCGGCCGTAGTGGCGAAGTTCCGCGGTCTGGCGGCTGGATTGACAGCGCCCTTGCCGCCGCCACCGTCGGCCTGAGGCCGCCGGAGCCTGTGCCCCGCCGCGGCACCCTACAGGGTGCCCGGAGTTATACTCTTCCTTCCTGAGGTATCCGAGGAGAACCCGACCATGTCCGTCAAGGAACCCCCGCAGGAGGCCACTCCGGCTCGCCCCACGGAAGCGTTGACGCCGCTCCGCGAAGAGGTGCGGGGACGAGCGCAAGCGGCCCGGGAGCGCTGGCAGGCGACCCGGGATCGCGAGGCCGCGGCGCGGCCGCACTGGAAGAAGGATTTCACGACCATCTCGGGCGCGCCGGTGCCGGAGCTCGTCACGCCGGACCAGTCGTTGAGCGATCCGATCGAGGAGATCGGGGTTCCCGGAGAGTTCCCCTACGTCCGCGGCATTCATCCGACCGGCTATCGCGGCAAGCTCTGGACGATGCGCCAGTTCGCCGGTTTCGGCTCCGCCGCTGACACCAATCAGCGCTTCAAGTATCTGCTGTCCCAGGGCCAGACGGGACTTTCGGTCGCTTTCCACCTGCCGACGCTCTACGGCTACGACTCCGATCACAAGATGGCTGCCGGCGAAGTCGGCAAGTGCGGCGTCGCCATCGACTCCCTGGCCGACATGGAAGCCCTATTCGACGGTATCCCGCTCGGCGAGGTCACGACGTCCATGACCATCAACTCGACCGCGCCGATCCTCTTCGCGATGTACCTCGCGGTGGCGGAGAAGCAGGGCGTCGATATCGCCAGCCGGGTCTCGGGCACGCTGCAGAACGACATCCTCAAGGAATACATCGCGCAGAAGGAGTACATCTATCCTCCGCGCGAGTCGATGCGGCTGATCACCGACCAGTTTTCCTTCGCCGCCGAACGGGTGCCGAAGTGGAACACGATTTCGATATCCGGGTATCACATTCGCGAGGCGGGCTCGACGGCGCTGCAGGAGCTCGCTTTCACGCTTCGTGACGGGATGGAGTACGTCGAATACGGCGTCCGCGCGGGGCTCGACGTCGACGCCTTCGCCCCGCGGCTCTCGTTTTTCTTCAACAGCCATAACGACTTCTTCGAGGAGATCGCGAAGTTTCGCGCGGCGCGGAAGATCTGGGCGACGGTCATGCGCGAGCGCTACGGCGCCAAGAATCCTCGCAGCTGGATGTGCCGCTTCCATACCCAGACGGCCGGCTGCTCGCTCACCGCCCAGCAGCCGGTGAACAACGTCGTGCGCACCGCCGTGCAGGCGCTGGCGGCGATTCTCGGCGGAACGCAGTCGTTGCACACCAACGCCCTCGACGAGACGCTGGCGCTCCCGACAGAAGAGAACGCGCGCATCGCGTTGCGCACGCAGCAGATCCTGGCGCACGAGTCCGGAGTGATCAACACCGTAGATCCGCTGGGGGGCAGCTGGTTCGTCGAGGAGATGACGCGCAAGATGGTGGATGGAGCCTTCGACTATTTCCGCCGCATCGACGAGCTCGGAGGAATGGTCGAAGCGATCGAGGCCGGCTTTCCGCAGCGCGAGATCATGGACGCGGCGTTCGCCTATCAGCGCTCGGTGGAGAAGAACGAGAAGCTGGTCGTCGGCATGAACGCTTTCGTCGTCGAGAACGAAACGCCGATGGATACGCTCTATATCTCCGACGATCTGGCCGACGTGCAGATCGCGGCCCTCGACAAGGTGAAATCGGTTCGCGACCGCGGTGCCGTCGCGCGCACCCTCGACGCGCTGCGCTCCGGCGCCAGGGGCGAGGAGAACACCATGCCGCTGATTCTCGACTGCGTGAAGTGTTACTGCTCCGTCGGGGAGATCAGCGACGCAATGCGCGACGTTTTCGGCACCTACGAAGAGCCGGCGGTTTTTTGAGGTCGCGATGAGTTCCCTTCTGTCGACGGTACGCGGACTGATCGCCTACACCATCTGGGCGGACAGGGCGGTGCTCTCGGAGCTCGGGAACACGCGCCCCGAAGACCTGACGCGCGAGACCGGAACCAGCTTCGGTTCGATGCTCGGCACGATGGCCCACATTCTCGGCTCGGAACAGCTCTGGCTGTCGCGCTTCCTGGGAATTCCGCTCGGGCACGTGCCGAGTGTCGAAGACTTTCCCACGCTCGACGCCCTGAAGGCGGCCTACGAGGACTTCTGGCCGCAGCTCGAGTTCTTCCTCGCCTCGCTTGCCGAGGAGCAGATGGACCAGGATTTCTCCTGGACGAATCTTGCCGGCGAATCCCACTCCGCGCCGTTCCGCCAGGTCCTGCTGCACTTCGTGAACCATGCGACCTATCACCGCGGTCAGGTGGTGAACCTGTTGCGACAGCTCGGCTACATCCCTCCGCACACCGATCTGGTCTACTTCCGGGGGGCGTTCTGAAGCAACTCCGCGGCGCGGCCGCCGCGCTGCTTCTGGTTTCTGCCGCCCTCGCCTTCCTCGCCTGCCCGGCGCCGAAGAAGGAAAACCGCGGCGCGCGCCTCCTCGACCCGGGCAGGATCGAGCAAGTCGTCTGGCCGGCGGGTATCACCCTGCCGTCAGAGGGGCTGCGCAGCGGGGAGGATCTGGCGACTTTCGATCCCTCCGGTCCCGCATATATCGCGCGCGTGCGGCTGGGAGAGGTCTTCACCCGGGAGGAACGGCTGGCTCTGGTCGCGCCTCCCGGGTCGATTTTCCGCTATGCGCTCGATGTTCCTGCCGACGGGCGCCTGCGCTTCGGCGTCGGCGTCCTCGACAACTCTGGCAAGGGCGGGACGGTCGGCATGCAAGTCCGCATCGGCCCCTCTGGCGGCCCTGCGGAGGCTGTCTTCGACCGCAAAGTCGCGGCGGAGAGCCCCGGCCGCTGGACGGACGAAGAAGTCGATCTTTCCGCCTGGAGTGGCAAAGCTGTCCGCCTCGAGCTCGCGACGCTTGGCGGCGGTCCGGCAGAGCTTCTCGCAGCCTGGTCAACGCCGCAGGTGGTCGTCGCTGCGAAAACTGCGGAGGCCGGCAATGTCGTCGACGCCGGCGCGGATCGTCCGCATCGCCCCAACATCGTCTGGATCAGCCTCGATACCCTGCGCGCCGACCATCTCGGCAGCTATGGCTACGAGCGCCCGACGTCGCCCAATCTCGATGCCTTCGCGGCGCGCGGCCTCAGGTTCGAATGGGCGATCAGCCAGGCGCCGTGGACCCGCCCCTCGCACCGCTCGATGCTGACCGGCGTCTATCCGGCTTCCCGCGGTGGTCTCGACTCGCCGATGCTCGGCGAGATCCTGTACCGGGCCGGCTATGAGACATTCGCCGCGACGGGCGGCGGACAGGTGGACTCGACGCTCGGCTTCGACCGTGGCTTCGAGGTCTATCGCGTCTGGGACTGGATCCACGAGCCCCAGCAGATGGCGGACTGGACGCGCGACCGCTCGCGACGCTCCGAACGGCCCTTCTTCGCCTTTCTGCACTGCTA
>JBDSRU010000360.1:0-4665 GCA_039929145.1 Thermoanaerobaculia bacterium | reverse complement strand
AGCTCGAGGCGCGCGAAGTCGTCATCGAGGACGTCGAGGAAGATGGCGTTCGAAAGCACGCCGAGGATCTGCGCCAGCGGCGGGTAGCGCCGGCGTCCAAAGATCGGCGCGCCGGCGGCCGACGGCGCCGGTCTCGTCGAGACCGCGAGGATCCGGCCGGCGCCGAGCGCCAGAGCCGGCCAGAGCGGGTCGGACTCACGAATGCCGCCGTCGCCATACCAGGAGCCATGAAGGCGCACCGCCGGAAAGAGAATCGGCAGGGCAGCAGAAGCCATGACGTGCTCGACTGTGATCGGGCCGCGCTCGGAGCGCCGGAAGGGGGCCCTGAGCGCGCTTTCCCCGGCGGGACTCCGCCCCGCGATCCAGTCGACGGTCTCACCGGTGCTCCAGTCGATGGCAGTGAGAGCGAACGCTGTCAGCCGGCCCGACGTCAGGTTGCTCTCGAGCCCTTCGAGCGCGCCGTCGACCCGACCCAGATGGCGCTCGAGGAAGCGGCGAAGTGGCTGGGTGTCGACGAGCCCCTCCTCGCGTGGGGCGAAGCGCCTCCCGCCGGAGGAGAGCCGCAGGCCCCATCGCCCCATCTTGCCGGCGAGCGACAGAGCGCCGGTGCGCAGAAGGGAATCGAGCTCCATCTCGAGCCAGAGGCTGGCCAGGCGATCCGCTGCCGCTGAGAAAGTGCCCAAGAACGAGGCGAGGAAGGCGGCGTTGATCGAACCGGCGGAGACCCCGGTGAGGATCGGCACCTGAAGATCCGGTCGGCGGGCGGCTAGAAAACGCAGGACGCCGACCTGATAGGCAGCGCGCGCGCCGCCGCCGGTGAGCACCAATGCGAGGTCGTTCGCCATCCACCCACCCTAGCAAAGCAGCGCGGTTCGATAAGCTCCGACCGATGAGCGCGATCGATCTCGGACGGTTCCGGCTGCGGGTGGTTTCCGACGGCCGATTCAAACTCGACGGCGGGGCGATGTTCGGCGTCGTCCCGAAGAAACTCTGGCAACAGCACAAGTCCGCCGACCCCGAGAACCGGATCGACATGGGCACCAACTGCCTGCTGATCGAGTCCGGCCGCGACCTCGTTCTTGTCGATACCGGGCTCGGCGACAAGCAGGACGCGCGCTACGAGGAGATCTTCGCCTACGAGCCGGGAGCGCAGCGCCTGCCCGACTCGATCCGCGCCGCCGGATTCGAGCCCGGCGACGTGACCCACGTGGTGCTTTCGCATCTGCATTTCGATCACTGCGGTTGGAATACGCGCCTCGACGCGGCGGGGAATCCGGTCGCGACCTTCCCCAACGCACGCTACTTTCTCAGCCGGGGCGAGGTCGAGCACGCGCGCCAGCCCAACGAGCGCGACCGGTCGAGCTACTTTCGGTGGAACTGGGAGCCGTTGATCGAAGCAGGGCAGGTGGAACTTTTCGACGACAGCTGCGAGGTCGTGCCGGGGGTGCGGGCGGAGAAGGCGCCGGGGCACAACGCCGACATGTGCGTCGTCACGGTGGTCGACGGTGAGGAGCGGGCGATCTTCCTCGCCGATCTGGTCCCGACGCAGGCGCACGCACCGATCGGCTGGCTGATGGGTTACGACCTCTATCCGCTGCAGTCCCTCGAGTCGAAGCGCAGCTGGCTGCCGCGGCTCGCCGAGGAGGGCTGGCTGTGCGTCTTCGAGCACGACGCCGACCTGCCGCTCGGGCGGATCGTCAGCGAGAAGCCGGGCCGGTTCGCGGCCCGGCCCATTTCACTTTGAGTACGAGAACTTCATGGCGCCGCGCGAGCGACTGGCGCCGGGCACGGCTTCAGGTGCGGGCGATCGCCCAGAGGTAGCTGACCACACCCAGCGCCACCAAGCCGACGCCGAGGAAGGCAAAGAGCAGGAACGACGTCGGATGCACCCAGACGAACGAGATCGCCTCGACCGCCAGGCCCGCCGCGATCATTGCGCCGGAACGGGTGAGGCGTGAAGCCATGTTGGGAGCGCTGGCCCGTCCGCTCACGGCAAGGTCTCCCGCCAGAGCTTCTTGCCAGCCACGTTCTCCACGTCGTGCACGGTCGAGTGGCATTCGAGGCAGCTGGTCTCGCCCGAAGCCAGCCCTTCGAGGTCGTCGGCGTGCATTTCGTTCTCCTCGTAGGAGCGCGTCGCGGCGTGGCAGTGCAGGCACTCGCGGTTGTTGTATTTCTCGTAGAGCTCGATCTTCGCCGGCACCGTTCCGATGTAGTTGATGTAGACGTGCTTGAGTCCCTTCAGCTTCGCCTTGGTGTCACCGAACATCGTGTAACTGGTGTGGCAGGTGAAGCAGGCCTTGTCGCGCGGAATCCGCCCATTCTGGAAGTGCGCCGCGACGAGGCTCTCCGGGTCATCGGCCAGGAGGCTGCGACCGTAAGGCTCCATGATGTGGCAGGAAAGGCAGAACTCCGTCCTCTTCGAATGCTCGATGTGCCGAGTCAGGCCGAGCCCCGTCACCAGGCCCGGCAGCAGGAAAAAGGCGACAAAGGCGATCGCCTTGCCGCCTGGACCGGTCGTGATTTCCGGCTTGCGGACGATCAGCAGGACAAGCAGGATCGCGACGATCGCAAGGACCGTGAGAAGGGGGGCCAAGGCGCAGGGCCCGTCAGGCCTTCTTCTGTTCGCAGAGCCAGCCGACGAGGGCGTCGAGGTCTTCGGCCGTCCCCTTGTACTCCTTCGAGTGTTTCTTGCCTTCCTTGTCGACCTTCTTCTGCAGGAAGTCCTTCAGCCAGACCGGATCGAGCCCCTGGACCACGCCCGTCAGATCAGGCCCCTTCATCTTTTCGGACTTCGTCGTCGCGGTGATGCCGGCGGACGACACCGAATGGCACATGTCGCACTTCTGGGCGAGAAAGACGGCCTTTCCGTCCGCGGCGCGCGCATCGACAGCCATGGCGAGCCCAGCGACGAATCCGAGTGTGGCGACGAGTTGAGTCCCCTTGCGCATCGTAAGCCTCCTCCTGTTGTCCAGAATTATGCAGCTGTTTTCCCCTGCCCGGGGCTACCCCTTAGGGTGGCGCGCCCGCGAAGTCAACGCCCTAGCGTGCACGGGTCGAAACTCAAACCGCGATGGGTCATCCAAAGGCCGTCGGTGGATGCTGGGAGGTACCATGAAAAGCTCCAGAGCCGCAGTGCTAGCCGCACTCGCCGTCGCTGTCTTTCTAGCAGTTCCAGGGAAGGCCCAGGAGGCGACCCCGGCACCGGCGCCGGAGGCAACCTATGTCGGGGCCGACACCTGCGCCGCCTGCCACGACGACAAGGAGGCGACCCTTCAGGGGACTCCCCATGGGCAGGCCGGCTTCGCCCGGCTCTCTCCGCACGCATGCGAGGCCTGCCACGGGCCGGGTTCGTTGCATGCCGAGGACCCGGACAACGAGGCGTTGCGGCCCAGTTTCGCCAAATTGACGCCGGCCCAGCGGTCGGCAACCTGCACCGGCTGCCACGTCGGCGGCGAGCAGTTCCTCTGGCAGGGCAGCGCCCACGCGCGTCAGAACGTCGCCTGCACCGACTGCCACAGCGTGCATGCTCCCGCCTCGGAGAGTTCGCAGTTGCGAAAGACCGGCGAGACCGAGCAGTGCCTCACCTGCCACAAGGACGTCCGCGCCGACCTGTGGAAGAACTCGCATCATCCGGTGCGCGAAGGCCGCATGTCCTGCGCCGACTGCCACAATCCGCACGGCGGCCAGGGTCCGAAAATGCTCAAGGCGGTCTCGGTGAACGAGCAGTGCTACGAGTGCCACACGGAGAAGCGCGGTCCGTTCCTCTGGGAGCACGCCCCGGTGCGCGAGAGCTGCACCAACTGCCACGCGCCGCACGGTTCGAACCACCTGAAGTTGCAGAAGACTTCAGTGCCGTACCTCTGCCAGCAGTGCCATGCCAACACCCGGCACCCTGGAACGCTCTACGACAACAACTCACTTGCCGACGCGTCGAAGGCCAGCAATCGAATCTTCAACCGCGCCTGCCTCGACTGCCACGCTGCCATTCATGGCAGCAACGATCCATCGGCTCCGTATCTGGCTCATTGAAGAAGGGGAGCGTCATGTCCCTACACGCGCACGCGTCTCGCCTGCTTCTCCCGGCGGCTCTGTTGCTCGCCCTTCCGGTTTCCGCCCAGGAGACCGCTTCGCAAGGCTTCAGCCTGCATATCGATCCCGCGATCGTCGCCTACGAGAGCGTGGACGTCGACACCGATTCAGCCAAGTTCAACGAGTATCGTGACTACCAGGACGGATTCCTGGTCGAGCGACTGGGTCTCCATGGCGCCACGGCCGACGGCAACCACAACCTGTCGTTCGTCGCCACCCGAGCCGGCCGCGACGATGCCCGCTACGCCATGGACTTTCGCGCCGAGGGCTCCTACGACGTCGAGCTCGAGTTCAACCGGATCCCGCACCGCTTCGGCAACAACGCCCACTCGTTGTTCAGCCGCACCGCCGGTCCACGCTGGTCGATAGCCGACTCAACGCAGATCTACCTGCAACAGCGGCTCGCCCAGCAGTTCGCGCTCAACCCGGCGGCGATCAACTTCGCCTACCTGGATCGGTTGCTGCAACCGTTCCTGGCAAACGCCTACATCTTCGACGTCGGACTGCAGCGCGACCGCACGCATGCCGAAGTGGACCTCGCGAAGGGCGGCAAGCTCGCCTGGGGTGTCGTTTTCG
>JBDSRU010000359.1:0-8209 GCA_039929145.1 Thermoanaerobaculia bacterium | reverse complement strand
GGGCCGAGCGATTTCTCGAGCGCTGCGACCGCGCGCTCCATCTCAGCCGTCGCCTCGTCGGTGCGGCCGAGCCTGTCGAGGGCGGAAGCCCAGTAGCGGCGGATCTCGGCGGTCTCGGGATTGTCCGCGCCGAGGGTGCGTTCGAGCGTCGCCGTGGCGCGAGCGAGCTTGTCGGCCGCTTCCGCGAATCGGTCCAGGTGTTCGAGAGTGATCGCCGCCAGCGCGAGCCTGCGTGCCGTCTCGGGATGCTCGTCGCCGTAGCGCCGCTGGTAGTAGCCGTGAGCCTGCTCGGCCAGGCGAAAGGCCTCTTCGAGATCTCCTCCGGTCTGGGGGAGCGAACCGGCCAGCTCCTCGTTCGCGCGCGCCACCGGCTCGCTGTCGGCCCCGTAGTCCGCGACCAGGCTGGGCAGAATCGCCTCGACTTCCTTTCTGGAACCGGCGAAGTCGAAGCGCGCCGAAAGAGTCTCGGCATGGGCGAGGTGCGCGAGCGCGGCGGCCCTGGGATCGGCTTGACCCCCTTCCGCGAGGCCGATCGCGCTCTCTGCCAGGCGGGCGCTCTCGTCGAGCGCCCCCAATTTGCGATGGATGCGCGCCAGCGTGTTGTAGAGCGCCAGCTGCACCTCCGGCTGATCGGTCAGCTCTGCTTCGATCCGCCGCGTGCCCTCCTCGAGGATCTGCCGCGCGGATACCGCCTCGCCCCGCGTATGCGCTGGATCCGATCCTTCGAAGAGGCGCACCAGGAACTCCTGGACGCGCTCGGCCCGATTCGCTTCTCGCCGGGCCAGACGGCCCTGGATCGTCGCCACCGCCAGACCACCGACCAGCGAGAGCGCGATCAAGGCCGCCGAGGCGACGCCCCACCGGTGGCGCCCGACGAACTTCGCGCTACGGTAGCCCAGCGTGTCGGGCCGGGCCAGCACCGGACGTCCGTCGAGGTGACGACGCAGGTCCTCGGCGAACGCTGCGACCGAGGCATAGCGACGCGCCGGCTCCCGGGCGAGCGCCCGCAAGGCGATGGTATCGAGGTCTCCTTCGAGTGCGCGGGCGCGACGTTGTCCGGAAGTGCGACGCAGACGCGCCGACGGGCGCTCGACGGTCTCCCGGGCGACCTCTTCGGCCAGCCCGGCTGAGGTCGACTTTCCCCGCCGGTGCGGCAGCTCCCCGGTGAGGAGCTCGAACAGCAGCACTCCGAGAGCATAGACATCGACTGCCGTGGTCACGGGCTCGCCGAGGACCTGTTCTGGCGCGGCATAAGCGGGCGTGAGGACACGCGCCTCGGTGCGAGTGAGGCCGGGATCGCCCTCGGATTCGAGGAGCTTGGCGAGACCGAAATCGAGCAACTTCGGCCGACCCTCGGCGTTGACCAGGATGTTCGAAGGCTTGAGGTCGCGATGCACGACCAGCGAGCGATGGGCAAACTCGACTGCGTCGGTGACCGCCAGCAGGAGCCGGAGCCGGCCAGGGACGTCGAGCCGCCGCTCGTCGGCGAAGCGGGTGATCGGATCCCCATCGACCCGCTCCATGGCGAACCAGGGGCGGCCGTCGGGCGCGACGCCGCCGTCGAAGAGCGTGGCGATCGCCGGATGGTCCAGGCGGGCGAGCAGCTGGCGCTCGACGGCGAACCGGGCGACGATTTCGCGGCTCGTCATGCCGGAGCGCACGAGCTTGACCGCGGCGCGTTGAGTGAAGCCGCCCTCAACCCGCTCCGCGGCCCAGACTTCGCCCATCCCGCCGGCCCCGAGCTTCTCGCCCAGCCGCCACGCGCCCAGGCGCTCCGGCGGCGCCGGCTCGGGGATCGCGTCCGCGAGGAGTTGCCTCTCGGCGGCGCGCGCGACCTCCCCGCGAAGGCCTTCGATCGGCCCCAGCGAATCGCTGTCGAAAGCCAGCATGCGCTCCACATCCGCGGCGAGCGCGGCATCGACCAGCGCCTCCCGCTGCAGCGCCGCCCGGCGCCCGGCCTCGTCCAGCTCGCAGAGCTCGGAGAACAGGCGGGCGCGGCGCTCGACAGCACTTTCCGGGGAGCTCATCGGAGAGAGCGATTCTGGCACGCCCCGCCGGGCAGCAGACGATCTACCTGCGCTTGCGGCCGGGAGCTACAATGGGCGGTGAAGTGTCCGACTTCGACCCCTCCGCCAAGCCGCCCGGCGTGCCGCCCGCGAAGCAGCCCGATGATCCCGGCGCGGTCACGCGACTGCTCGCCGCGGCGCGCGGAGGCGACAGCGCCGCGCCGGGGAAGCTGTTCGAAATCGTTTACGACGACCTGCGAGCCCTTGCCAGCCGGCATGTGCGCGGCGCGCGCAACGCCGGACCGTCGGCGACCTCACTCGTCCACGAAGCCTTCCTGCGCATCGCCAAGCGCGGCGATCTGCCCTACCACGACCGCACCCATTTCTTCGCCGTCGCCTCGCGCGCCATGCGCCAGATCGTGATCGACGACGCCCGCGGACGCAAGGCGTCGAAACGCGGCGGCGGCCAGGCCGACGTCGACTTCGAGGCCATTCAGGTAGCGGCGCCGGCGGCGGCGGCGCCGGTCGAAGACCTGCTGGCGCTGGACGACGCACTTTCCCGCCTCGAGAGCGCGGCTCCGCGCCTCGCACAGACGGTTGAATGGCACTTCTTCGGCGGGCTCACCTTCTCCGAGATTGCCGAGGCGACCGACGTCTCCCGCCGCACCGTGCAGCGCGATTGGCGAGCCGCCCGCGCCCTGCTCCACCTGGAGCTGGCGAGCGCCGAATCCTGATCGGGCGCCAGGCCGGCGCTCGCCCTGTCTTATCCCTCCGGGGCATTCGTCACCAGACCGAGGCAGGCAGCAACGCAGGCCGGCGACACGCCCTCCGTGTCGCCCTCTTCGGGCCGTCTCCGTTCTCAAGACTGGGGACACACTTCCGGCCCCGGACTCGAAGGAGGTCGCCATGCTCCATTGCCACCGCGCAGCGCTCACCGCCGCCGCGCTCGTCCTCGCCATCTTCCTTCCCGCTTCAGCCTTCGCCCAGTCCGGCACAGGCCAGCTCTGGGAGGATTTCGGGCCGTGGAACTCGAACGGCGTCTTCACCGAGATCACCCGCGTCTACGAAGCCAACATCTCGGCCTATGCGGTCGCCTCCGATCCCACCGGCCGCGTTCTCACGCTGGCCGAATGGCAGGACGCCGAGTTCGATCTCGACCTCGATTGCGCGGTGACCCGGCACACCGCGAACGCCCGCACGCTGGACATGGACTACACCGGCGAGCTCGAGGGCACCCGTCGCATCGCCCTCCAGTACGGCGGCTCGAATGACGACTTCTGCAGAGCGCTCGCGGTCGACGCGAGCTCGCGCGCCGTGATTGTCGGTCGTGCCGGTACTCCGACCGTGATTTCCGCGTTCGTGGCCCGCCTGCGGGCGAGCGACGGCGACTTCGACGACTCCTTTTCCTCCGACGGCAAGTTCAAGCTGAGCAGCCTGGCGGCCTTCGCCAACGACGACACGCGCTTCGAGGACGTCCAGACCTATGCCGATGGCCGCATCCTCGCCTGCGGGTCCGTCTTCCGCGGCACCGACCGCAGGATGCTGGTGGCCCGATTCCTCTCGAGTGGACCGCAGGACCTCACCTTCAACTCGACCGGCTACCGCGAAATCGACTTCGGCGGCACCGGCAACGACGGCGACGAGTGCAGCCGGATCCTGCTCCTGCCCGACGGACGGATCGTGCTCGCCGGAACCTCGGACGGCAGCATCACCGGCAATCTCAGCCCCGCGGCGGTCCGGCTGCTGGCGGACGGAACCCCGGACACGAGCTTTTCTTCCGACGGCAAGGTCGTGCTCGACGACGGAACGTCCATGACCAGCCCCAAGGTCAACGATGTCGGCTGGGACGCGGCTCGGCAGCGCCTCATTGTCGCCGGGACGACGTCAGGCATCGGCGGGACCTACGGCACGCTCATCGCGCTCACCGCGAGCGGCGGCTACGACCCGACGTTCGACGGCGACGGCAGGCGCGACCTGCGTTTCTCCGACTTCGGCACCGGCAATACGCGCGACTCCGGATCCACCCAGCTCCTGCGCATCCTGGTGCGCGGCGACGGCCGTCTCTATCTCGCCGGGACGCACGAGAACAGCAGCGCCGACGAGACGACCTTCGGCAGGTCGGACGTCGCGATCGCGCGCCTTCTTGCCGACGGTGCCGACGACACGACTTTCTCCTACGACGGCAACTCCTTTTTCGCCTACTCGGGATTCGGCCACACCGACGTCCCCACCGGCGACCGCCGGGAGATCGACGATACGCTCAAGGACGCGATCTTCTATCGCGGAAACGTGCTGCTGCTCTCGGACTCCAATCGCTATCCCGCGGGCACCTGGAGCGGCACCTCCTATAGCCGGGGCCCGATCGCTCCGGTGCTCGCCGCCGTGACGGCCGACCGGATCTGGAACGAGGATTGGGAATTCGACGGCCTGGCCGAGCCGACCAACAGCTACACCTCGGTGCCGGTGCCAGCGGGGTATGGCCGCTACTGCAGCGTGCTCGACTACGCCGATCACGACTTCGGACTGCTGGCCCAAGGCGCGAGCAGCGACCCCTGCTCGGTCATGACCGACGCCAACCCGAACGCCTACATCGTGCGCTCCGGCCTCTATTCGCTCGCGGGACCGAACAACGTGCTCGCGGTCTGCGACGGCGGCGGCTACATCGGTCTGCATCCGGGGAACGGCACGACGCCGTTCAGCGCCGCCTTCGCCGCCGCCAGCGGTCGCGACCTCTGCATCTTCACCGCTTCGCCGCAGGATCTGCCGGTCTTCAACCGTCCCTATAGCGGCGCCCACACCGCCGACAGCGCCCAGTCGTTCAACCATGACGTCTTCCGCATCGACATCGACGTGACGGCCTTCGGGCAGACGCCCAACCCGAACCATCCGCTGGCTCACTACATCGACCTCCACGGCATCCAGAAATGCGACGCCTACTACGGTCATGACGGCGTCGGCCCGATCGGCGGCGTCGACGAGCCGGCGATCGACATCCTCGTCGGCGACGACCGGGACGTGCGCTCGATGGCGGCTGGGCGCGTGGCTTCTGCGGTGCCGCGCTTCGTGCTGCGCTACACGCCGGTCGGCAACGACCCGCACCAGCGCGAGGTCTTCGTCCGGCACTCGATCGGCACCGGCCGCTACAGCGAGCAGTTCACCAGCTACTACGCGCACATGACCGCAACGCTGGTGAGGAGAGGGGACGTCATTCCCGCCGGCACCGTTCTCGGCCCTGTCGGCCATACCGGCGCCGCCTATGGCGACCACCTTCACATCTCGGTGGCCCGGAACAAGAACCTGAGCTATCGCGTGAACTGGGAGCACGGCTACGCCCACGTCGGCTTCGACGTCGACAAGGGCATCTCCGCGATCGACCCGTGGGGCTGGCGTGGGCCGGCCGCCATCGATCCCTGGGCCTGGCGCTTCCGCACCAACGATCTCGCCGGCAGCTGGAGCATCAATCTCTGGAAACCCGGCGAAGAGCCGACGATGGACTGAGGCGCGCGGAAATTCGCTCGGAACCACTCCCGACGCAGCAGAACGCGCTTGGGACAGCGCGGTATCGTCGGCGCCATGACATCGCCACCGCGGGTTCCTCTGCAGCACAATCGACGGCCGCCGGCTGAGATGCTCGAGCGGGCGCGGGAGTTTCGCGCCGAGCTTGCCCACCGACGCAGCGTGCGCGATTTCTCATCCGAGGAGGTACCGCGAGAGCTCATCGAGCTCGCCCTCGCTACCGCGGCGAGTGCGCCGTCGGGGGCCCATCGCCAGCCGTGGCACTTCGTCGCGATTTCTGATCCGGCGGTGAAGCGCGAGATTCGTCTTGCCGCCGAAGAGGAAGAGCGCAAGAGCTACGACGAACGCATGTCCGAGGAGTGGCTCGAAGCGCTGCGTCCGCTCGGCACCGACTGGCAGAAGCCGTTTCTCGAGACGGTACCGTGGATCGTGGTGGTCTTCGCCGAGCTCTGGGAAGAGAACCCGGACGGCTCGAAGACCCGAAATTACTACGTCAAGGAGAGCGTCGGGATCGCCTGCGGTTTCTTCATCGCGGCGCTGCACAGCATGGGGCTCGTGACGCTGACCCACACGCCGAGCCCGATGGCCTTCCTCAACCGGATCCTCGGGCGGCCGGCGAACGAAAAGCCGTTCATCCTCTTCCCCATCGGCTTCCCGGCGACCGGGGCGACGGTTCCCGACCTCGAGCGCAAGCCACTCGACGCCGTGGCGACCTGGCGGTAGCCGGACTTTCTCACTCGATCTGGCCGCGAGCTCGCCGCTCAGGTCTGCAGCACTCCGGTCTTCAGCTCGGGCGCTTGGGGGTTGTTGCCGCAGGCGGCGAGGGCATGGGCGACAGCTTTGCGGTGCCGGCGCGGACCGTGGCGACGCCGGCGGGCTCCGCGCAGTGTCGCACTTTTGGGGGCCCCTGCGTTCCTTGAGTATCACCCACCCACCTGAGGAGAGCGCTCATGCATCGTCCACCGGCAGTCCCCCTCGCTTTCGCCTTGACTCTCGCCTTGCTCACCGGCGCCGCCGCACGCGCCACCACCGTCTTCTGCGTCGACACCGTGAGCGAGCTTTACGGTGCCTTCGCAGCCGGCAACTTCGTCAACGATGACGTGGAGGTGCGCATCGTCGCTGGCACCTACTGGCTCGACAGGGAGCTGCGCTTCGACAACCAATTCGGCCGGCGCCTCGAGCTCCTCGGCGGCTATGGCAGTTACTCGGGCGGCCAGTGCAACCTCCGCCGCTGGGACTCGCGACTCACCGTCTTGCGTTCGGTCTATGTGACGGGATTCGACGTGCGGCTCTACTCGGGGCGCCGTATCGAGGTGGAGAACCTGTCCTTCTACGAGCTCGACGAAGTCGTCCTCGACCTCCACGGCGGCCATGCGGACATCGCGATGAACATGGTGCGTATCGAAGGCACCGGCGGGCTGACCATCGACACGACGGACGCCGACAACTCCACCGTGGACCTCTGGAACCTCGCGATCCTGCGGTCCTACGAAGCGCCGGCGGCCAAGATGATCCTGGACAACACCGATTTCACCATGATCTACGGCACGATCTACGACAACGACCGGACGAGCGCCACGATCGGCGGCCTCGAGTTCGACTCCGACGGCAACAGCCAGCTCACTGTCAGTCGAAGCGTGATCTGGGACAACGGCCCGGTCGACTTCTACGTCGACGACGACGCGCCAGACGGCTGGTACAACATCATCGACATCATCGACCGGGAAAACGACAGCACGCCGATCTTCATGGGCTGGACCCAGGTCGACCCGCGCCTCGATTACGACGGCGCGCCGCTCGCCAACTCACCGTGCATCAATGGCGCGACACAGTCCACCAGCATTCTGCGCGACCTCATCGGCCGGGTCCGTGTGAGCTGGAACCGCAGCGACATCGGCGCTTTCGAAGGGCCGCTCGACTGAGGAGGGCGCGCGTCAGGTCTGCAGCACTCCGGTCCGGAACTCGGGGACTTCCGGGTTGTTGGCGCAGGCCTCGAGCGCCCGGGCGACGACGTCGCGAGTCGTTCTCGGATCGATGATCGCGTCGACCCAGAGGCGGGCGGCGGCGTAGCGCGGATTCATCGCGTCGGCATAGCGTTTCTGGATGTCGGCGAGGCGGGTCGCCTTCTCCTCTTCCGAAACCTCCTCGCCGCGATTCTTGAGCTGGATCGCGAGCAGGGTCTTCGACGCCTGCTCGCCGCCCATCACGGCGATCGAGGCCGAGGGCCAGGCGAAGAGGAAGCGGGCGCCGTAGGCCTTGCCGCACATCGCGTAGTTGCCGGCGCCGTAGCTGTTGCCGACGAAGACGGTGATCTTGGGCACCACTGAATTGGCCACCGCGTTCACCATCTTGGCGCCGTCCTTGATGATGCCGCCGCGCTCGGACCGCGAGCCGACCATGAAGCCGGTGACGTCCTGCAGAAAGAGCAGCGGGATCTTCTTCTGGTTGCACAGCTCGACGAACCTGGCCCCCTTGTCCGCCGAGTCGCTGTAGATCACGCCGCCGATCTGGAGCTCCTTGTCCTTGGGCTCGAGGCCGGTGCGACGGTCGACGACCAGGCGCTGGTTGGCGACGATGCCGACCGCGTGCCCGCCGATCCAGCCGGTGCCGCACACCAGCGTCCGGCCGTAGGTCTCCTTGAACTCGTCGAACTCGGAACCGTCGAGGAGGCGCGCCAGCAGCTCGCG
>JBDSRU010000358.1:0-2751 GCA_039929145.1 Thermoanaerobaculia bacterium | reverse complement strand
CTTCCGCGAGAGGGCTGCAGCGGTGCTGCTGCGGTGGATTCCGGACTCTTCTTGCGGCGCGAAAAGAGGCTCTCCAGCATGTCCGTCACTCCTGAGGTCCTGGGTAGGTGTGGGAAAGGGAGCGCTGTTACGAGGCCTGAGCGACCAGCGCGAAGTTCGGGCGTCCGCCCCAGATTTCGGCGGCATGATGAATCTGCGGCGTGTTTTGCTGCGTGATGAGTTGGTTCACGTCCCTCACCGTTCGCGGGCGCGAGAACAGGAATCCCTGAGCGAACTCGATGCCCAGGGTGCGCAACGCCTTGAGATCCTCGACATTGTCGACACCTTCCGCGACCAGTTCGGCATGCACCTGATCGGCCAGCAGGCGGATGGCGCGCATTGTCGCCTGTTGGTAAACGTCGTTGGCCACACCTTTCACCAGATAGCGGTCGATCTTGAGCTTCGTCGGGCGCGCGATGAGCATCATCCGGAAGTTCGACGTGCCGACGCCGACATCGTCGAGGGCGATGCTGATGCCCGCATTTCGCAACTCACCAAGGGCGCGGAGTACGGCCTCTTCCTCGACGAAGTTGGAGTGCTCGACGATTTCCAGCGTCAGGCGCGTGGGGTCGATTCCGAGACTCGTGCTCGTCTTGCGCAGGAACTCGACGAAGCAGCCGTCGCGACCAAGCGTAGAGGCGTGCACATTGAGATGCACCGGTATGTCGGAGGGCAGCTGGCGCGCTTCGAGCAGGATGGCGGCGATCGCCGCCCGATCCACGATCGATTCTTCGTTCTTGCGGCGCGCGAACTCGAAGAGGATGTCGGGAGCCTCGAGCGTCGTGTCCTTGGGACCACGCGCCAGTCCCTCGACCGCGATGATCCTGGGCTCGCCGATAATGCTCAGGATCGGCTGGAACATTGCCGTGATGGCGCCCGGCTTGATCACACGCTCAATCAGCGACTTCATCATGACGCGCCCCCCCCAAGTGGCGACTGCAGTACTTGTTGAATCAAGGCGACGAGCGGCTGACCCTTGATGAAGACGGCGCGCGCACCGCGAAGAAAGCAGGCCTTGTGAACGTCGGGATCGGCATTGCCGGTCTGCACGACAATGTTGAGACCGGGCCGGCGGTTGCGCGCCTGACCCACGAGGTCGAGCCCCTCGAGGCCCGAAAGACCGCGCAGATCGAGATCGACGCACAGTGCGTCGTAATCTCGATATTCGAGAATCGCCCCGGCTTCCTCGAGCTCCTCAGCACAAGTGACCCGGCAACCGCTACGGGAGAGTGCCGTCGCCAGTAGAGTCCGGGTCGCCCGGTCGTCATCGACGACAAGGATTCTCGGGCGCTGATCGACAGCTTCATGAAGGGCGGTTGCCGGGGTCATGCTGGAGTGGTTCGCAAGTCCGCTGCCAGCTCGTACCAGGCCAGAGATCCTGGAGTTATTTCAATGGATAGAACAACTTGCGCTCGAAAGTCGACTCTGGCCCCAGACTGCCTGGCGTCCGGTTCCGGGAAACTGTCCAGAGGCTGGACGGAGAAGGAGCGCGCAGCCGGCGCTTCAATAACGCGGTACGGCCGGATCGACCGCGCGGCTCCAGGCGTCGATGCCGCCGGCGAGATTGCGCGCCGCGGAGTGGCCCTGATCGCGCAGGAAAACCGTCGCCGCCGCCGAGCGTTGCCCGACGTGACAGAACGCATAGACCGGCCGATCGCGCGGGATCTCGCCGAAGCGATGCGGCAGCTCGTGGAGCGGAATCCACAGCGCTCCGGGAAGATTGGCGAGCTGGAGCTCGTGTTGGAGACGAACGTCCAGCAGGGTGAACGATTCGCCCGCTGCCGAGCGTCGCGCGACCTCGGCCGCCTGGATCTCGAACTCGACTGCGGCTCCTGAATCCCCGGCCGGACTCGCGCCGGGGAGCGCGCAGGCATCGTCGTACTCGATCAACCCGTGCTGGGTGGGCCGGTCGCCGCACAGCGGGCAGAGGGCGTCCCGTTTGAGCTTGAGCTCGCGGAAATGCATCCCCAGCGCGTCGAACAACAGCAACCGGCCGAGCAGGGGCTCGCCGACGCCCAGGAGGAGCTTCAGGGCCTCGTTGGCCTGGATGGCGCCGATGATGCCGGGCAACACTCCCAGCACTCCGGCCTCGGCACACGACGGGACCGAGCCGGGCGGCGGCGGCTCCGGAAAGAGACAGCGATAGCAGGGGCCGCGGCCGCGCGCGAAAACCGAGGCCTGGCCTTCGAAGCGGAAGATCGAGCCGTAGACGTAGGGCCTGCCAGCGAAAAAGCTGGCGTCGTGCACCAGATAGCGGGTGGGAAAATTGTCCGTGCCGTCGAGGACGACGTCATAGCCCGCGACCAGCTCGCGCGCGTTCGCGGGCCCGACGCGCTCCGGATGGAGGTCGAGCCTGAGCTCGGAATTCGCTGCCCGCAGGCGCTCGGCGGCGGCCTCGAGCTTGCTCCTGCCCACGTCAGCTTCCGCGTAGAGCACCTGGCGCTGGAGATTCGAACGGTCGACGACGTCGAAATCGACCAGGCCGAGGCGGCCGACTCCCGCCGCCGCGAGATAGAGCGCCGCCGGCGAGCCCAGGCCGCCCATCCCAACCAGCAGAACGCTGCCCGCCGCCAGACGCTCCTGGCCTGCGACCCCGACCTCGGGCAGCGAGAGATGCCGGGCATAGCGCCGGAGCCCTTCCGCGGAGAGCGCAGTTGTCTTCGCCATCGGCCGGATGCTACCGCGCCCCTGCCGACGATGCGAAAGCGCTAG
>JBDSRU010000357.1:0-4077 GCA_039929145.1 Thermoanaerobaculia bacterium | reverse complement strand
CGGCGATCTGGATGCCGTCGATCGCGGCGGAGAGGATGCCGCCGGCATAGCCGGCCCCCTCGCCGGCGGGGAAGAGGCCGGCGGTGCTGACGCTCTGGAGAGTCCGCCCGTCGCGCCGGATCGAGATCGGTGCGGAGGTGCGGCTCTCGACACCGGTGAGCAGCGCGTCGGCCATGGCGAAGCCCGGGATCTTCCTGTCGAACGCCGGGATCGCTTCGCGGATCGCTGCGATCGCCCAGTCGGGCAGGCAGGTCGAGAGATCGGTTGGCTGCACTCCCGGGGTGTAGGAAGGGAGGACCGAACCGAGGTGCGTCGACGGCCGCCCGGCGAGGAAGTCTTCGACGCGCTGCGCCGGTGCGTTGTAGTTCGATCCTCCGGCCACGAAAGCGGCCGCTTCCCAACGGCGCTGGAACTCGATGCCGGCGAGCGGACCGCCGGGGTAGTCCGCCGGGGTGATGCCCACCACGATCCCCGAGTTGGCGTTGTGCTCGCTGCGGTCGTACTGGCTCATGCCGTTGGTCACCACGCGGCCGGGCTCCGAAGCGGCGGCAACGACCGTCCCGCCCGGGCACATGCAGAAGCTGTAGACCGTGCGGCCGTTGGAGCCATGGTGCACCAGGCGGTAATCGGCGGCGCCCAGGGCGGCATGGCCGGCGCTCTCACCGTAGCGGCAACGATCGATGATCGCCTGCGGGTGCTCGATGCGGAATCCGATCGAGAACGGCTTGGACTCGATGGCGACGCCCTGATCGAGCAAGGTCCGGAAAGTGTCGCGCGCGCTGTGTCCGACCGCCAGCACGACGTGACCCGTCCGCACCCGCTCTCCGGAGGCGAGCTCGACTCCCCGGACCTCGCCATTTTCGAGGATCAGCCGTTCGACCCGGGCCTGGAAGCGGATCTCCCCGCCGAGACTCTCGATCTTCGCCCGCAGGCTCTCGACCACCTTGACCAGCTTGAAGGTGCCGATGTGCGGCCGGTGCACCCAGAGAATCTCCTCCGGCGCGCCGGCGGCGACGAAATCGCTCAGCACCTTGCGCCCGAGATGGCGCGGGTCGCGTACCTGACTGTAGAGCTTGCCGTCCGAGAAGGTGCCGGCGCCGCCTTCGCCGAACTGCACATTCGACTCCGGGTCGAGAATCGCCTTGCGCCAGAAACCGAAAGTGTCGACGGTGCGCTCGCGGACTTTTTTCCCGCGTTCGAGCAGCAGTGGGCGCAGGCCCATCTCGGCCAAAGCGAGAGCGGCGAAGAGGCCGCAAGGGCCCATCCCGATGACCACCGGGCGCGGTCCGTCGAAGTCCGGCGGCGCCTGTGCCACGAATCGATAGGACGAATCGGGCGTCGAGAGCAGGTGCCGGTCGTCGGCGCGGCAGCGGAGGATCTCCGCCTCGCGCGCGGTCGCGATATCGACGATGTAGACCAGACGGATCGCCGAACGCTTCCGGGCATCGATGCTGCGTTTGAAGATCGTGAGGCTCGCGGGTTCTTCCGCGGCGAGGCCGAGGCGGCGACGGACGGTGGCCTCGAGGTCGGCGTCCGAATGGCCGAGCGGCAGGGCGAGCTCCGCGATGCGGATCATGGTCGAGCCTGGAACGCCGTCCGGAGCTCAGCTCGGACGCGGGCGCGTCGCGAGCCAGAGCGCCGCGAGGCCGAGCGCCAGGGCGAGCGGTGAGTAGAGCCAGCTGTCCCACTGGGCGAAGGCCGTTCCGCGGACCGACTTGAAGATTCCGACGAGACGGAACTCCCCGATACCCCGCAGGACGAGAATCGCCCCCAGCGTCGAGCAGGCCACCGAAGCGAGTAGCGGCGGGAAGCCGGCCAGAAGGACGCCGGCGCGGACCAGCACAACCAGGGCCGCGGCTGCGAGCAGGCCGGCCACGACCAGAGTCGTCGCCCTCGTCGGCTGCAGCGCTGGCTTGCCCTCGACGACCGGAATGACCGCGCCGCTGCCGATCTTGCCGCCGAACGCCCAGGCGACGTGCAAGGAGCACAGCAGCGTGAAAACCGTTGCCAAGACAACGGCGACGAGTTTCTGTTTTTCCATTGTGTGAGCCTTTTTTCTTTTCTGCGCAGAGGGCCGGGGCGCTCAGCCGCGCGCCAGCCAGGTCGCGACGATGGCGAGCGTTGCCGGCAGCGCCTGGATCCAGAGAATCCGGGGATTGGCGGTGACGGCGCCGAAGATCCCCGCCACTACCACGCAGCCGAGAAAGAAGTAGCGAATGTCGAGGCCGTCCGCGCCGCGCATCAGCGCCCAGACGAGGCCGGCAGCGAGGAAGCCGTTGTAGAGCCCCTGATTCGCCGCCAATGTCCGGGTCGCCTGCGCCATCTCGGCACTGAGCCCGAAGGCGCGGCGGCCGGCGGGGCTCTCCCAGAGGAACATCTCCAGAACCAGAAAGTAAAGATGGAGCAGGGCGACGAGCGCGGTGAGTCCGACGGCGGCGAAGTTCATGTTTCCGCGATTCTATGCCCGCCCGTGAGCCCTCATCGCGTCTCCCGGGAACGGCGCAGGAAATCAACGCAGAGCGCCTGCCAGAGCGCACCCTCGATCACCATGATCGACGCCGGATCGAGGGCCGGCTCGGCCCAGGGATCGGGTCCGCCGACCGCCGGGTGCGGGGCGATGGCGTAGCACTCGGTGCCGCGGGCGATCGTGCCGGCGGCGTGGAGCGCCCGCACCGAAGCCGCCAGCAGATAGGTCTCCTGCCAGGAGGGCTCGCGCAGAAAGAGGGCCAGAGTGCTGGCGTCGGGGGCGAGCTCCTGAGCCTCGCCGAAGAAGACGTCGAGCATGTGACAGCTGCCATCCGGCCGGGAGTAGAAGAGCGTGCCGAACCGCGAAGCGAACAGCGCCTGGCGCGGCTCGCCGGCAAGTCCTTGCGGGAGCAGTGTGTCCCAGGGCGCGAACCAGTCGGCGACCTCCGAATACGTCGCGGCGTCCACCAGCAGTTCGCCGAGCCCGGAGAGCTCGCTCGCCTCGAGCTCCTTCACCAGAGGTCCAGAATCAGCACCCGCGCTTCGAGCGGCCCGTTCCAGACCGGAATGCGTCGTGTCGGTTTCAGTCCGAGGAGCTTGCCCTGGGTCTCGCCGCCGGCGAAGATGACCGCTTTCCAGCCGCGGTACTTCTGCTTGAGCGTGTCGCCGAGGCTCCTCCAGAGCTCGGGCGAGTCGACCAGCCGTTCGCCGTGCGGCGGATTCGCGATCACCAGCCCGGGTCCGGCGGGCGGCACGAACCCGAAAGCGTCGCCTTCCACGAGATCGGTCTGGCCGAGAAGGCCGGCCGCCGCCAGGTTGCGCTGCGAGGCGACGATCGCCTCACGCGCGCAATCGACGCCGATCATCCGGACCACCGGGTCGGGCGCCGCGAGCGGCTCTTCGCGGATCGTCCGCCAGAGCTCGCGATCGAAACCCGGCAAGCGCTCGAACGCCCAGAGGTTGCGCAGGCGGTTGGGTGCGAGACCCTGGGCGATGGCGCCGGCTTCGGCGAGAAAGGTTCCCGAGCCGCACATCAGGTCGACGACCGGTCCCTGTCCGTTCCAGCCGGAAGCGAGAAGCGCCGCCGCCGCGAGCTGCTCGCGCAGCGGCGCCGCGGTCGAGCTCACGCGGTATCCGCGCCGGTCGAGAGGCTCGCCCGAGGTGTCGAGCAGCAGCGTCGCGCGGTCGCGGAAGAGGCGCAGGCGGAGCGCCACGTCGGGGCTCGAGCGTTCGATGTCGGAGCGCGCCTGGAAGCGTTCACGCTGCGCATCGACGATGCCGTCCTTCGACTTCATGGCGATCCAGCGCGTATCGCGGATCGCGGAGTGCGACGAGGTCGCCTGAATGGAGAAGGTGCGATCGGGCGAGAAGAGCTCGGCGAGAGGCAAGGTGGCGCCCCCGTCGCGCTTCAGATAGGCCTCGGGCGCGTTCTCGACGAGGGCACGGGCGCCGGCGTACAGCTGGTCGTTGTCCGCCGCGGGCCAGCTCGCGAGCTCGACCAGAACGCGGTTCGCGGTGCGCAGCCGCCAGTTCGCGCGCAGCCCGTCGGCGAATCCGCCGTCGAAAGCGACGCCGCCGGTCTCGCGATCCTTGGTGGTCAGACGGAGGCCG
>JBDSRU010000356.1:0-5081 GCA_039929145.1 Thermoanaerobaculia bacterium | reverse complement strand
AGCGAAGAACCACCTGATCCTCGTTCCCGACGCCGACCCGGACGTGGCGGTCGAGAACATCGTCGCCTCCTTCACCGGCTGCGCCGGCCAGCGGTGCATGGCCGCTTCCGTGTTGCTCGCCGTCGGTTCGCCCGCCGAGATCGATCCGCTGCTGGACCGCATCGCGGCGCGCGCCGCGACCATTCAGCTCGGCAGCGAGATGGGCCCCGTGGCGACCTCGGCAGCAGCCGCGCGCATCACCAGCGCCATCGCCGCCGCCGAAGCCGGGGGCGCCCGGATACGCGTCGACGGACGCAACGCGAAGCCCGGGGAGGCCGCTGCAGACTCCGGCTGGTGGATCGGACCGACCATTCTCGACGGCGTCGACCCGTCCTCTGAGGCCGGCTGCGAGGAGATCTTCGGCCCGGTCCTCTCGATCGTTCGCGTGCCGACGCTCGAAGCGGCGTTGCGTATCGAGCGCGACAATCCCTACGGCAACGCCGCTACGGTCTACACCACCTCTGGAGACGTCGCGCGGCGGGTCATGGGGTCGGCCGAGGCCGGAATGTGCGGTGTGAACGTCGGAGTGCCGGTGCCGCGTGAGCCGTTCGGTTTCGGCGGCTGGAACGACTCCTGTTTCGGCCACGGCAACATCACCGGATGGGACGGTTACCGCTTCTGGACCCGGCAGAGAAAGATCACCACCAAGTGGGCCCTGCAGCATGACGCCAACTGGATGAGCTGAGGAGAGCCATGGACGGCCAGGAGATCGTCGACCTCTGCCTCAAACACACCATGTACTCGTGGTCGGCCACCGGCGCAGTGCAGCCCCTGCCGATCACACGAGCCTCCGGCATCTACATGTACACCGCTTCCGGCCAGCGGATTCTGGATTTCAACAGCCAGCTGATGAGCGTGCACATCGGGCACAGCCATCCGAAGGTGGTGGTCGCGATGAAGCAGGCCTGCGACGGCCTGCTCTTCGCGCACCCGGGTACGGCCACGGAGCCGCGCGCGCGGCTCTCGAAGCGCCTGGCCGAGCTCACTCCCGGCGATCTCGACGTCTTCTTCTACACCCTGGGCGGCGCCGAGGCCAACGAGAACGCGATCCGCGCCGCCAAGATGTTCACCGGACGGCAGAAAATCCTGTCGCGCTACCGCAGCTACCAGGGCGGCACGAACGCCACGATGCAGCTGACCGGCGATCCGCGGCGGTGGGCAAACGAACCGGGTATGCCGGGAGTCGTCCGGGTGATGGACCCGTGGCCCTACAAGTTTTCCTTCGGCGAGGATCCGCAGAGCATCACGCGCAACAACCTGACCTACCTCGAAGAGGTCATCGACTACGAAGGCCCGCACACCATCGCCGCGATGATCGTCGAGAGCGTCACTGGCACCAACGGCATCCTGATCCCCCCCCCGGGGTACATGCAGGGACTGAAGGATCTGCTGTCGCGCCACGGCATCCTGCTGATCTGCGACGAGGTGATGGCCGGACTCGGTCGCACCGGGAAGCTCTTCGCCTTCGAGCACGAGGGCGTGCAGCCCGACATCGTCACCATGGCGAAGGGACTGACCTCTTCGTACGTGCCGCTCGGCGCGATGGCGGTCTCGACACCGATCGCCGAGTATTTCCGGAAGAACGTCTTCTACGGCGGCCTGACCTACAACGCCCATCCGTTCTGTCTGGCGGTGGCTGAGGCGGTCCTGGACGTCCTGATCGGCGAAGGGATGATCGAGAACGCCGCGCGCCTCGAGCCGGTCATGCGGGACGAGATGGAGAAACTCGCGCGCCGCCACCTCTCGGTGCTGGCCCACAGGAACATCGGCCTCTTCGGGATCGTGGAACTCCGGAAGGACGCCCAGGGCACGCCGCTCGCGCCCTACAACGGCAGCCATCCGGCGATGGCGAAGTTCAATCGCGCGCTCCTCGACGCGGGCCTCTATACGATCTGTCGCTGGAACAACTTCATGACCAACCCGCCGCTCTGCATCACCGAGAGTGAGCTGCGCGAAGGCTTCGCCATCCTCGACGCTCACCTCCACCTCATCGACGAGGTCTTCGAGGGATGACGCCACAGCCCCAGTCCGCCGACAGGCGTCCTCTCCGGGAGACTGACCGATGATCCGCGGCGCGAGAACCCTCCCTTTATTGGTCCTTTTTCTCGCGACCTCGACCACCGCCGCGCCGATCGAGCGACCGGCGCCCACGGACGAAGCTGATGCGGTCATCTCCGGCCTCCCCTGGCGCCTCATCGGCCCGTTCCGCGGCGGGCGGGTTCTCGCGGTGGCCGGCGTTCCCGGCGAGCGCGAGCACTTCTACTTCGGCAGCGTCAACGGCGGTGTCTGGGAGACCACTGACGCGGGACGGACCTGGAAACCGATCTTCGACGACCAGCCGGTCGCGACGATCGGCGCCATCGCGCTCGCGCCCTCCGACCCGAAGGTGATCTACGTCGGTACCGGCGAGGCCGACATGCGCTCGAGCATCGCCCAGGGGGACGGCATGTACCGCTCCGCCGATGGCGGCAAGAGTTGGTCCTTCATCGGGCTCGGAGACACGCAGCAGATCGGGCGCATCCTGGTCGATCCAGGAAACGCCAACCGCGTGTTCGTCGCGGCCCTCGGCCATCCCTACGGTCCGAACGCCGAACGCGGCGTCTTCGCGACCCACGACGGCGGTCAGAGCTGGAAAAAAATTCTGGCGAACGAGCGGGCGCCGAACGATACCGGCGCCATCGACCTCGCCTTCGAACCGGGCAACCCGCAGGTGATCTACGCCGCCCTCTGGCAGGCGCGCCGCACCCCCTGGAACATCTACCCGCCGTCGAACGGTTCAGGCAGCGGACTCTGGAAGACGGACGACGGCGGCAGCTCCTGGCGCGCGATCGCCGGCTACGGTTTCCCGACTTCGACCGGCCGCATCGGCCTGGCGATCGGGAGCTCGGCGCCGAAGCGCGTCTACGCGATGGTCGACGGCACCGGTGACGGCTCCAACGGCGGGCTCTACCGTTCCGACGACGCCGGCATCAACTGGACTCACGCCAGCGCCGATCCGCGGATCTGGGGGCGCGGTTGGTACTTCGGGGGTATCCGGGTCGATCCGCGCGACGCCGACCACCTCTATGCCCTGAACACGGTGATGCTCGAGTCGCGCGACGGCGGGAAAACCTTCGTGCCGACGAAAGGCGACCCCACGGGCGACGACTTCCACGAGCTCTGGATCGACGAGACCGACCCGACGCGGCGGATTCTCGGCGTCGACCAGGGAGCGATCGTCACTCTCAACGACGGCGAGACCTGGAGTTCCTGGCTCAACCAGCCGACCGGCCAGTTCTACACCGTCTCGACCGACAGCCGCTATCCGTTCTGGGTCTACGGATCGCAGCAGGACTCCGGGGCCGCGGGCGTTCCGAGTCGCACGACGACCAGCGACGGCATCAACCTGACGCATTTCCGCGAGTCGACCGCGGGCGGCGAAAGCGACAACATCGCCCCCGACCCGCTCGACCCGCAGATCCTCTACGGCGGCAGGGTGGTGAAGCTCGATCTGCGCACCGATCAGACGCGTTCGGTCGATCCGACACTCAGCCTGCCCGATCACTATCGCAGCGTCTGGACACTGCCGCTCGAGTTCTCGCACCGCGACCCGCGTGTTCTCTACTTCGGCAATCAGCGCCTCTTCCGGACCGCGGATGGCGGCGAGCACTGGGCGCCGGTGAGCCCCGACCTGACCCGCGTAGACCCAGGGACGCCGGGGAACCTCGACCCGACCACCGCGGCGCACCACCTGCAGATCGGGCCTCGCCGCGGAGTCATCTTTTCCATCGGGCCTTCGCGTCTGCGCGACGGCGAGATCTGGGCCGGCACCGACGACGGTCTCGTCTGGCGAACGCTGGACGAAGGGGCGCACTGGGA
Source organism: Thermoanaerobaculia bacterium (assembly GCA_039929145.1). Taxonomy (GTDB): domain Bacteria; phylum Acidobacteriota; class Thermoanaerobaculia; order Multivoradales; family JAGPDF01; genus JAGPDF01. The sequence continues at coordinate 1,184 of JBDSRU010000356.1, read as the reverse complement.
GAACCTCACCCCGCCGACGCTCACCGCATGGTCCAAGGTCGCGTGCGTCGAGCCGTCGCACCATGACGTGAACACCGCCTACGTCGCGATCGACCGCCATCGCCTCGACGACTTCGCGCCCTACATCTTCCGTACCCGGGACGGTGGCAAGACCTGGGATTTCGCCGCCAAAGGGATCGCGCCCGGCCACTACGTCAACTGCGTTCGCGAAGATCCGCGCCAGGCAGGGCTCCTCTACGCCGCCTCGGAGCGTGGGGTCTATCTCTCCTTCGACGACGGCGAGAACTGGCGCCCGCTCCAGACCGGTCTACCGGTGACCTCGGTGCGCGACCTCGAAGTGCACGGCGACGACCTGGTGATTGCCACTCACGGCCGAGCCTTCTGGATCCTCGACAATCTGACGCCCTTGCGCCAACTGGCGACGGGAGCCTTTTCGCGCACCGCCGAAGCGCCGTCACCCCGGCTCTTCGCCCCAACAGAGGCGATTCGCCTCCGCCCGGCCGGTTTCACCGGCACGCCGTTTCCGGCCGAAGAGCCGGCGGCTGCAAACCCGCCTTTCGGAGCCGCCATCGACTACTACTTGCCGCGAGCCACCGAGCAGCCGGTGGAGCTCGAGGTCCGCGCTGCCAGCGGGGAACTGGTGCGACGTTATTCGAGCGCCGAACGGCCGAAAACCGCGGACCTCGCGAAAATCGGCTCGGCACCCGAGTGGCACAAAGCGCCAGTGGCGCTCGAGTCGACAGCCGGCTTCCATCGCTTCTTCTGGCCGCTCCGGAACGCCGCGTCTGCCGAGCTTGCGAAGGACGATCCGTTCACCGACGGAGTCTGGGCGTTGCCGGCGAAATACAGCGTCCACCTGGTCGTCGATGGCGAGCGTTTCGAGCAGCCGCTCACGGTCCGGCCGGATCCGCGTGTCAAGCTCTCGGAGGAGGAGTTCCGGGCACAGTTCGATCTCGCTCGCGAGATCGAGGGCGAGCGCGCGCGGCTGGCCGGCATGGAAGAAGAAATCAACCACCTGCTCGATGGACTCGCCGCCGCCCTGCCGGGTCTGGCTCGCGCGGGCGGCGAGCGCGGGCGCCTCGCCGGAGAGCTCAGGGCGTTCCGCGAGCGCCTCCTGGTCCTCGCCGGCAAACCGCCGTCGGGCACGCCCGCGAGCACCTGGTGGCTCGGTGCGCGCGAGCGCG
>JBDSRU010000355.1:0-3743 GCA_039929145.1 Thermoanaerobaculia bacterium | reverse complement strand
GTAGCCGGGAGGCCGCTGCGCGCCATCTTTTCGCGGAGGAAGTCGATCCAGATGCTTCGCATCGCCGGCCGGGCCCGGAAATGCGGCCGCGGGTGAAAGTCGCGGCGAACAGGAGATCGCTGGCACTCGCGCGACGAGTGCTGCGTTCGCACGCGGGTCCGGAAGCGGGTGGGCGGGGTACTGATTCCGGCAACGTCTCTCAGAGGTTCAACTGCGCCGCGAGGTCGCCGAGCAGGACGATCTCGGGTTCCAGGCGGATATCGAACTGCTCAGCCACTGCGGCGCGCATCTGGCGCATCAGGGCGATGACATCCGCCGCCGTCGCGCCGCCGGTGTTGACGATGACGTTCGCGTGTTTGGGGCTCACCTGGGCGCCGCCGAAGGTCGCGCCCTTCATTCCGGCCTGATCGAGCAGTCTGCCGGCGGCTTCGCCGGGCGGGTTCTTGAAGATCGAGCCAGCGTTGGCTTGCCCTGAAGGGAGGCTTGCCCAACGCCGGGCGTTCAACTCCTCCATCCGCGCGAGAAGGGCTTCGGGCTCTCCCAGCGTGAGGTCGAAAAGCGCCCGGGTGACGATCGATCCGGTCTCTTTCAGGCGCGTGGCGCGGTAGGTGGCGCCCAGGTCGGCGACGCCGATCCGGTGCCGCCGGCCGTCGGCTTCGACCAGACGAGCGGAACGCAGGACATCGCGAATTTCCGTGCCGTAGCAGCCGGCGTTCATGAAGACCGCCCCGCCGACCGTCGAAGGGAACCCGGCGAGGGCCTCGAGGCCGGCGAGCCCGGCCTTGGCGGCCTTGCGGGCAGCGATGGCGAGAGGCGCCCCGGCGCCGGCGCTCAGCCGCAGGCCGCGGATGCGCACCCGCTTCAACTCTCCGCCAAGCCGGGCGACAACACCCGGCAGCCCGGCGTCGGGAACCAGGACGTTCGAGCCCAGGCCGAGCAACTGGAACGGCAGTCCTGATCCGTGGACCAGCGTGAGCAGGCGCACAAGGGCGCGCTCCGAAGCGACCTCGACGAACAGCCCCGCGGGCCCACCGATGCGCAGAGTCGTCAGGCGCGCCAGCGCCTGGTCCGGCTTCACCACCAGCCCCGGAACGACCGTGGCAGCGGTCAGGAACCGGTCCAACTCTTTGCGAGCGCCAGATGAAACCACTCTTTTCCGTCCTTCCTCTCAAAAGAGGCTCGATTTTAGGCTTTCTCGAGCGCCTCTTCCCAGATAGTATAGGGGCGCAAAAGGGGCGCAAATCAGACGCAACCGATTTTTCGACAAGGGAGTGAATCCGATGGCGGTAGATCCGAAAGTGGAAAAGGGCAAGGCGGTCGAGGGCGCCCTGGCGCAGATTGAACGGCAGTTCGGCAAGGGCTCGATCATGCGCCTGGGGGCGCGCGAGATCCTGCCGATCGACTTCATTCCCACCGGCTCGTTGGCCATCGACGCGGCGACCGGCATCGGTGGCTTCCCGCGCGGCCGCGTCGTCGAGGTCTTTGGCCCGGAATCCTCCGGCAAGACGACGCTCGCGCTTTCGGTCATCGGTCAGGCGCAGAAGCGCGGCGGTGTCGCCGCTTTCATCGACGCCGAGCACGCGCTCGACGCCGAGTACGCCAAGAAGCTCGGCGTCGACATCGACAATCTGCTGGTGTCGCAGCCCGACAACGGCGAACAGGCGCTCGAGATCGCCGAGATGCTGGTGCGATCGAACGCCGTCGACATCATCGTCATTGACTCGGTGGCGGCGCTCGTGCCGCGCGCCGAGCTCGAAGGCGAGATGGGCGACAGCCACGTCGGCCTGCAGGCCCGCCTGATGTCGCAGGCGCTGCGCAAGCTCACCGCGATCGTCGCGAAGTCCAACACCTGCATGGTCTTCATCAACCAGATCCGCGAGAAGATCGGCGTCATGTTCGGCAGCCCGGAGACCACGACCGGTGGCCGGGCGCTCAAGTTCTACTCCTCCATCCGGGTCGATATCCGGCGGATCTCGGCGATCAAGGACGGCGAGATCGTCACCGGCAGCCGCGCCAAGGTCAAGATCGTCAAGAACAAGGTCGCGGCCCCCTTCCGCCAGGCCGAGTTCGACATCGACTACGGCGAGGGCATCTCGCGTCCGGGCGAGCTGGTCGACATGGGGGTCGAGAACAAACTGGTCCAGAAGAGCGGCGCCTGGTTCAACTACGGCGACGTTCGGCTCGGTCAGGGGCGTGAAAACTCGAAGCAGTTCCTGCGCGACAATCCCGATCTCGCCAACGAGCTCGAGGGCAAGCTCCGCGCGGTGCTCTCCCTGCCGCCGATGAAGGCGGTCGAGGAGGCTGTCGTCGCCAAGTGAATCGCGACTCGTCCGGTCTCACTTTCAGTCGCTTCCCATGGCCCGCCGGGTTCCTGCTGGCGCTCGCCCTCGCCTGGTTTTCGCAACCGGCGTCGGCGACGCCGGCCGCGGGCCCATCGAAGCGCAGCGAGCTGTCTCTCGAGGTTTCCACCTGGATCTTGCCTTCCCGGCCGATCGAGATCCGAATCGAGCAGAGCGGGGTGCTCGCCGGCCGTCGGCTGGCTATCGACCTGTTCGTCGATCGGAACCAGTTCGAGCGCATCCAGACGACTGCCGACCGGACCCGGGTCTCGATCACACTGCCTGCGCTCACGCCCGGTCGCTATCAGCTGATGGCCCGGTGCGGGACGGCCATGGCCGCGACCGAATTTCGCGTGGTGCCCTGGGCCTGGATCGTCGCGCCCGCGGTCGCAGTTCTGGGGGCGCTCCTCCTGACTCTCACCCGGCGCCGGCGTCGGCGAAGATCCAGGGTGGCCTGAGCCTAGGATCCGGCCCGCGAGGAGAGGAGTGGAACCTCCTTCAGGCGCGAGGCGGCGCGAGGCGACGCCACCAGCTTTCGCGTTCGACGCTCGCTGCATCCGTGCCGCTGGCGAGGTCCATCTCATCCACTGCTACCGGCAACAGGGCCAGCGCACCTTTGCGGAATTGCAGAATCAGCCAGTCCATCCGACGCGCCCGCTCTTCGGGGTCGATCCCGGAGAGCAGCGCCCCGAGCTCGGAACGGCCGTCGATCGAGCGGTAGAACTCGAGCACCGGTTCCGACATCCGCGTCTCCTCATGGGTCGAGGGCGGATTGAGCCAAACCGGCACGTAGTGCTCGAGCGCGTCGAAGGGCACCGCCAGGTGGTGGCGGAGGAAAACCGCCTGCTCCTCGGTCACCTGTTCAATCAGGAGGTCCGCAAGACGGAGCTCGGCCGATCCGGAGTCCGAATGGTCCCCGACCGATTCGATATCGAGGACCTCGATCACCGTCAGGCGGTAGGCGGCCTGCAGAAATCGGTAATAAGACCCCCGCACTTCGTTGTAGAGCTCGGCCAGGGTGAGCTTCGTGTCGCCGGCGCGGTAGATCCGGCGCTCGAGCGGCGTCAGCAGGCCCTGAGGGGGCTTGCGTCCGCGCTGCAGAACGACGTTGTCGTGCACGAAGATCCGTCGCACGCGCTGGGCTTCGTCGGACCAGCGGCTGCCCTCCATGGCGAGGGCCACCGCCGAAAGCGGATCGCGCAGCTCGAGCTCGCTGGCGAGCGACTCGGCGGCAAAATAGAAGATTCCCGAGCGCCACAGAAAAATGTCACAGACCTGGTTCTCGACATGCTGGCGCAACGCATCCTGCACCCGGTCGGAAGGCAGGAGGCCCATCGTTTGCAGGGCATCTCCCAGCTTCTCTCCGGTCCGCTGACAATGCTTGAGCGCCCGGATCAGGTCGTT
>JBDSRU010000354.1:0-2548 GCA_039929145.1 Thermoanaerobaculia bacterium | reverse complement strand
TGCGCCAGAACGGGTCGAAAAGGTGCGGGAGATCGGAGGCATCGAGATCGGGGGCGGAATTCGTCCAGACGAGCGTGCCGCTGGAGGACACGAACCGCACCTGCGTGCGGCTCCGGCGGGGAGCGTGGAGCGCCGCGTTCTGCGCCAGGTTCGACAGCACCATATCGAGATCCGCCGGGGGAGCGAGCGCGGGCGAAGGCGCGGATACGGCGTTGACCGCCTCGATTTCACGCTCCGAGCAGGTCTCTCGCACGAGCTCGAGCGCCCGGGCGACGGCGGCGTGCAGATCGACAGAGGTCGTCGTGGGGCGACCGCCGCCCTCGACTGCGCCCGTGCTGGAGCGCGCCAGCGCCAGTAGATTCGCGATCAGGCTCTCCATCTGCCACTGAACGGCGCCGATCTCCTTGAGCGCGATCGCGAGCTCGCGCGGATCGTCGGGCCAGAGCAGGGTGACATCGACCAACGCGCGCAGCTCGGCGAGCGGCGTGCGCAGCTCATGCGCCAAGTGCATCGAGAAGGCGCGCTCGCGCTCGAAAGAGGCATGCAGACGTCGCATCAGCTCGTCGACACGCGCCACGATCGGGGCGAGCTCGGCAGGCATTCCCGCCGGCTCGAGCGGCGTCCCGAGGCTCTCGGCGTCGACATGGGTGAGAAGCGCGGCGAAGGTGCGCACCGGCGCAAGCTCGCGGTGCAGGATCCAGGCGATCAGTCCAGTCGCGGCGGCGAGCAGGCCGAGCACGAGCGCAGTCATCGCGGAGCGCACCCGCCCGATGAAGGTGTCGAGCGTGACGCGCTCGCGGGCGAGGATCAGCTCGATCCGGACCGATGTTTCCGAGTTCGATACGGCAGGCTCGGCGGAAACCGACTCCTCGTCGGGAGGCTCCAGCCGCGGATGGAAGCGCAGCACCAGCGCCCGCCCGCGGCGTCCGTCGGGCAAGACCAGGTTGTGCCGGCTCGTGGTTCGCGTCGCTTCCTTGCCCTCGATTTCGGGCAGCGGTCGCCCGGAGGCAGAGTCCGAGAGGTAGAGCGTCTCGCCGTCGATCTCCCGGAGCTCGAAGTAGTCCGCCGAGGCGCTGCGCATGAACTCCGGGTGTTCAGCAGGCTCGAACTCGAGCAGGATGTGACCCTCGTCGATCTCGACGAGGCCGGCCAGCGCTCGCGCCCTGTCTTCGAGCGCCTGGTCGAATTCGGCGAGGGTCCGGCGCTCGATCTCCTGATCGACCAGCAGGCCGGCGACGATGAGCAGCGCCCCCATTCCGAGCAGAAGTCCGCGGCTGAGCCGACCCTGCAGCGACCTCATGCGCTTTCCTTGTGGTCCAGGAGGTAGCCCTCGCCGCGGCGTGTGTGGATCGTCGCCGCCACGCCGGCCTCGGCGAGTTTGCGGCGCAACGAATAGATCATGACCTCCATGACGTTGCTTTCGGCGCCGGCCTCGAACTCGTACATCTGCTCCCATAGCTCGCGACGGGTGACGAGCTCGCCGGCGCGCCGCGCGAGCAGCTCGAGCAGGGAGTACTCGCGCGGCGAGAGCGGAATCTCACGCTCGCCCGCCCAGACCCGGTGCGCCGAAGTCTCGATCCGGAGTCCGCCGACCTCGAGGTGAGGGTTCTTCTGCGAGAACTCCCGCCGGACGAGGGCGTGAATGCGCGCCACCAGCTCCTCGAACGCGAACGGCTTCACCAGGTAGTCGTCGGCTCCGAGGTCGAGGCCGCGCACCCGGTCCTCCACGAGGTCGCGCGCCGACAGAATGAGCACATGTTGCTGCCGGCCGCGCTCGCGGAGCTGCTGCAGAAGAGAGAAGCCATCCAGACCGGGCAACATGATGTCGAGGAGCACGACGTCGTAGTCGTTCTGGGTGGCGAGCCAGAGGCCGTCCTCGCCGTTGGTGGCGGCGTCCACGGCGAAACCGAGCTTTCGCAGCCCGCGCTGCAGTGAGCGCTGCAGCCGCTCCGAGTCCTCGATCAGGAGAAGTTTCACCGCAGCGATTGTAGCTCCGCCGGCTGAATCCTTCTTGAAATGCCTCGACTCCACCGGGGCAGCGGCAGGGCGCCGGCGATTGGCCAAAGCACGTTCGTTCACCTTCCGTTCATGAAGCGCAGTGTAGTTTGTTTCTCCGTCCTCATCGACGGCGGCTGGAGGTCCGGCCGGGAGGTGTCGCATGTCCACGAACTCAGAACCGCAGGCGAGAGTTCCGGTAGTGATCGCGCGCTATCGCTTCGCCGCCGTCCTCGGACTGGTCTACCTCGGCCTGTCGTCGATCACCCGCCTTGCCCTGCTTCTTTTCCACCCGGACTGGCTGGTCACCTCGACCCTGGCCGTCGTGGTGAGCCTCCTTCACGGTCTCGCCTTTGATCTGCTGGCTTGTGGATGGTGGTTGCTTCCCTGGGTGCTCTATCTCACTCTCGTTCCGCAGCGCTGGTTCGACAGCGGCTGGCAGCGTCGGCTGCTCGTCGCTGGCGCTGGGGCCATCTTCTTCACCTGGCTCTTCATCGCTACGGCGGAGATCTTCTTTTTTGCCGAGTTCGATGGCCGCTTCAACTTCGTCGCC
>JBDSRU010000353.1:0-4551 GCA_039929145.1 Thermoanaerobaculia bacterium | reverse complement strand
GGCTTCGCCGATCAGACCTCGGCGGAGCTGCAGCTCAACGGCGAGTACGGCAAGCTCGATTTCGTCACCGGCCTCTACTACTTCGACGAGGACGGCGAGAACGACCAGCGGCCGACCGTCTTTCTCGGCGGCCTCGGCACCTTCAACCTGAGCCAGCAGGTCAAGAGCAAGGCGATCTTCGCCAACCTGGGCTACCGGCTCACGGAGCGCATGCGGATCTCCGGCGGACTGCGCCTCACCCAGGACGACAAGGACGCCGCCGTCAACATCAACGATGGGCTCATCGACACGGGCGCCAAGGACGACTGGTCCGAGACCAGCGGTGAGCTCGCACTCACTTACGAGCTGCGCAACGGGATGAACGTCTACGGCGCGATCCAGAGCGGCTACCAGTCGGGCCAGTTCCCGGCGCGTCCGTACTGCCTCTTCGGCGCGCTCGACTTCAGCCAGCCCGGCAACGTCAGGCAGCCGAACTGCTTCGTCGCCAGCGACCCGATCAACGCCATCAACTACGAGGTCGGCCTCAAGGGGCAGGCGCTCGACAACCTGCTGATGAGCATCGCGGTCTTCTACACCAACTACACCGACCTGCCCTATCAGGTCTCGACGACCTCTGGAGCCGGCTTCGACACCCGCAACATCATCGTCGACCAGAACTCATGGGGCGCCGAGTGGGAGGGGACCTGGTACGCCGGCGGCGGCTTCTACCTCCACTCGAGCCTCGGCTACATCAACGCAGACATCGACGATCCGGTCGCCGTCGCCCCGCTCACTCCGGAGCTCACTGCCTCGTTGAGCCCCGAGCTGATCCTGAGCCTCAACGCCGGCGCGAAGGCCTCATTCCGCATCGACTACTCGTACCGCGACGAGATGTTCGGCGAGCCGACCTCCGATCCTGGCCGGTTCACCCATATCGACAGCCGCAGCCTCATCAACGCCGACATCACCTACCACGCACCCGGAGAGCGCTGGTCGCTCGGAGCCTACGGCCGGAACATCACCGACGAGCGCTACGACAACGGCCGCCTCAACACCGGCGACTACGTTCTGGTCATTCTGAGCAACGACGCAAGCGAATTCGGACTGCACTGGACGACGCGCTTCTAGCCCGAACTGTGCATGAACACTCCTACTGCGGGGCGGATACGTCCATGTCTGCTGCGTTGCGCTCATGACCCGTCCACAGGACGGGTGCCCCGTCTCCTCGACGTACTGTACGAGTACGCCTTCGTCGCCCTCCCGTCGCGCGCCTTGCATCCACGGCCGTCTCCACCCCTCGCTACGCAGCTTCATGCATAGTCCGGGCTAGGAGCACCCTCATGGCCGACCTGTCGATCGATTTCGCGGGCATCCGCTCTCCCAATCCGTTCTGGCTCGCCAGCGCCCCGCCGACGAACACCGGCGAACAGGTGATGCGGGCGTTCGACGCCGGCTGGGGCGGGGCCGTCTGGAAGACGCTCGGGGACCCGATCGTCGACACCTCGAGCCGTTTCGGCGCGGTCTCGATCGGTGGCAGCCGCATGGCCGGCTTCAACAACATCGAGCTGATCACCGACCGGCCGTTGGCCGTCAACCTGCGCGAGATCGCCGAGTGCAAGCGGCGCTATCCGAAGCACGCCCTCATCGCGTCGTTGATGGTCGAGTCGAAAGACGACTGGCGCGAGATCATTCGCCGGGTCGAAGAAACCGGCGCCGACGGGCTCGAGCTGAACTTCGGCTGTCCACACGGGATGTGCGAGCGCGGGATGGGATCCGCGGTCGGGCAGGAGCCGGACGTGCTCAAGATCGTCGCCGGATGGGCGGTCGAATTCTCCCGTTTGCCGGTGCTGGTCAAGCTCACCCCGAACATCGGCGACATCACCATCCCCGGCGTCGCCGCGGTCGAAGCCGGCGCAAAAGGCCTCTCCCTCATCAATACGATCAAGAGCATCGTCGGTGTCGACCTCGATCGCATGGTGCCGTATCCGGTCGTCGGCGGACGCTCGACGAACGGCGGCTACTGCGGCCCGGCGGTGAAACCGATCGCCCTCCACATGGTCGCTGCCCTGGCGCGCGACCCCCGTGTAACGGTGCCGATCTCCGGCATCGGCGGCATCGCCACCTGGCGCGACGCGGCCGAGTTCATCGCCATGGGCGCGGCGAGCGTCCAGGTGTGCACCGCGGTGATGCACTACGGCTTCCGCATCGTCGAAGACCTGATCGACGGCCTGTCCAACTTCCTCGACGAGAAGGGCATGCGCTCGGTGAACGAGTTGCGCGGGCGGGCCGTCCCCAACTACGTCGAGTGGGGCGATCTCGATCTCAACTACAAGGTAGCGGCACACGTCGACCCGGACAAGTGCATCGGCTGCGACCTCTGCCTGGTCGCCTGCCGCGACAGCTCCGTCGACTGCATCCACACCGGCTCGCACCCGCTGCCCGAGGGGCACCGAGCTCCTTCGCGCGATCTTGCGATCGCACGCACTGCGAGCTCGGGCGTCAAGGTGACCTGGGTGGACTGGGACGAGTGCACGGGCTGCAACCTCTGCTCGCACGTCTGCCCCGTTCCCGGCTGCATCACCATGGTGGACGACACGCGCGGAAAGCCGTTCGAGAGCTGGAACGACCGCATCGAGAAGGGAACCGCGAAGGTTCCCGGCGGATTGCACGACTGAGCGTGCGTCCCCAGCCGTCTGATCCGGAGGCCTGAATGGAGTCGAACCAGCGCCAGCTCGCCGATGGCCGCGTCGAGCTCGTCGACGAGAGTGTCATCGCCGGGAGCCCGCTCTACAATCTGGATCTCGCTCCGGTTCCGATCGCGGAGCGCACCTGGACCACCTACAACTACGCCGCGCTGTGGATCTCGATGGCGCATTGCATCCCGACGTACATGTTGGCCTCCGGCCTGATGACGCAGGGGATGAACTGGTGGCAGGCGCTGGTCACGATCCTGCTCGGCAACGTCATCGTGCTGGTGCCGATCCTGCTCAACTCCCACCCGGGAACGAAATACGGCATTCCGTTTCCCGTTGTCGCGCGCGCCGCCTACGGCACCGCGGGCTCGAACCTGCCCGCTCTCATGCGCGCCCTCGTCGCCTGCGGCTGGTTCGGCATCCAGACGTGGATCGGCGGCGAGGCGCTGCAGACCTTCTTCACCGTCCTCGTGCCCGGCTGGGAGAACCTGCTCGGCGCGGGATTCGGCGGCCACTCGACGACCGAGTGGCTGTCGTTCCTCGCATTCTGGGCACTCAACATCGGGATCATCTACCGCGGGATGAACCTGCTCCGGCTGATCGAGAACTGGGCGGCACCGTATGTTCTCGTGGTCACGGCGCTCTTGCTCATCTGGGCGGTGAAGGCCGCTGACGGCTTCGGCCCTCTGCTTTCACAGCCCGGCAAGTTCGCCACGTTCTCCGAGTTCCTGCCGGTGTTCGTCCCATCCCTCACCGCGATGATCGGCTTCTGGGCGACTCTGTCGCTCAACATGCCCGACTTCACGCGCTTCGGGCGCAGCCAGCGCGAGCAGGTCATCGGACAGGCGGTGGCGCTGCCGACGACCATGTTCGCCTTCGCCGCGATGGGAGTCCTGATCACCAGCGCGAGCGCGATTCTCTACGGCGAGGCGATCTGGGACCCGATCCAGCTCGTCGGCCACTTCTCGAATCCGTGGATCGTCGGTTTCGCGATGTTCTCGGTCGTCGTAGCCACGCTCTCCGTCAACATCGCCGCCAACGTGGTCTCGCCCGCCAACGATTTTGCGAACGCCCTGCCCCGCTGGATCTCGTTCCGCACCGGTGGCCTCATCACCGGAGTGATCGGTATCGCGATGCAGCCCTGGCGGTTGCTCGCCGATCCCAAGGGTTACATCTTCACCTGGCTCGTCGGCTACTCGGGCGGCCTGGGCTCGATCGCCGGGGTGCTGATCGCCGACTACTGGATCGTGCGGCGGAAAAGTCTCAACCTCGCCGACCTCTATCTACCGAAGGGTGAATACGCTGGCTGGAGCCTGCCGGCGGTCGTGGCGACGCTCGCGGGCTGCGCCCTTGCCTGGGGCGGGCTCCTCTTCGCGCCGATGCGACCGCTCTACGACTATGGCTGGTTCGTCGGATTCTTCGCCGCCGGAGCGATCTACGTCGGGCTGAAGCGCCTGGCGGCTCGACCGGCTCAGAGCTTGTAGGTGAATTCGAGACTGGCCCAGGAGCCGTCGCTCTCAAGGGCCAGAACCTCGCGAGCGGCAGCACCTCCCCGAAAGATCCCACCCTCGAACTTGAGCTGCATTCCTGGCGGCAGGCTCCAGATCGCCGCGAAATCGAGCTCTCGGCCGATCTCGTTCGACTGAAATCGTCCGCCCGCGGGACGGCGAAAGACGTAGCCCAACTCGCGGTCACTGAAGGGGCCAGATCCGCCGACCCAGGGCCCGTCGCGATCGATCAGCCGGAAGTCGTGCACGGCCGCCGACAGCGCTAGCGTCTTCGTGGGCGACCAACGACCCTCGAGATAGAGATCGTTGAGGTTGGAGAACGCGGTGTAGTCGAGCGCACCGTAGAACTTGTGGTTGGTGGGCAGGAGATT
>JBDSRU010000352.1:0-8954 GCA_039929145.1 Thermoanaerobaculia bacterium | reverse complement strand
GCAAATGGGGTGTGGAAACGCAGAACGTAAGCCGCCAGCACCGCTGGCGCGAGAGCCGGCGGAAGCGTGGCCGCGACCTGCAGGGCGATGCCGAGGTTGTCGATGCCGGTCGCGCCCTCGGCGAAGGTGAGCGCGGCGACAGCGAGTGCGATGCCCGTCGCCTCCCAACCGCGCCGGCGGCGCTCCGGCGGTGTGGCTGCGCGGAAGCGATCCGCGGCGATCGCGATGGCCATGGCCTGCAGTGGCAACGTCAAGACGAGGGTGTGATTCCAGACTACTGGAGTCACCATGACGCAGCCCGCGAGGGCGACGGCGAGAAGCTGCTCCCGGTCCGAGACGCGGGCGCGCGCCACCACGGCGACGGCGGCGAGCAGCAGCAACGTCAGGACCGAGGCGCCTTCAGGTATTTGGGAGAGGGCCAGAAAGCGGTGCACCGATACCGTGCGGCCGAGGACCCAGGCGTGGGAGCCGTGGCTGAGGAAGGCGCCGAACTCGGGATCCGAGAGAAGGAGCAGGCCGGCTGTGGCGATCGCGACCGCGGCGGCCCACCGGTGACGATGCCCCGGCGCGGCAGGGCGATGACAGAGCAGTGCGACCAGAGCCGCGGGCGCGAGCGGCTTGACGAGAAGACTCGCGCCGAGCAGCAGACCGCTCCCGATCGGTGAGCGCTCCCAGACGAGGAGGGCCAGCACGATCATCCCCGCCACGGCGAAGGAGAGATTTCCGAACTCGATGCCCTGCCGGACACCGGGTGCGAGTGCGGCGTAGAGCACCGCGGCTGCAAGGCGCTTCCAGGGCCGCCAGCCCAGCCATCCAGTGGCGGACCAGAGCACGACCGCCAGCCCGAGCAACGACAGGCAGCGCAGCGGAATGAAGGGGGAGCGGGGCAGTCCGCGCAGAACGGAGCCGAGCCGCAGCAGCGAAGGAGGGTAGACGTAGCTGCCCTCGAGGTAGGGCGAGCGGCCGGCGGCCTCGTTCTGGAAGGCGGCCTCCTGGGCGAGCTCGTCGCCCAGCGGCGCGACGCTGATCACCGCCGGATAGAAGCGGGCGGCGGTCGCGAGGCAGATCGCGCCCACCGCGAGCGCGTGTTGCCAACCAGCGAGACGCGGCCCGGCGGCGATGGCCACGGCGGCCGGGTCTCAGGTGCGGGTAGGGATCGGCAGCGGACGGCCGTCCTGGCCGACATGGACGAAGACCATCTCGGCCTCGGTCACCGTGACCTTCGGTCCGCCGGCCTGGCCGCGCTCGGCCTCGACGGTAACGTCGACGGTGACCGATGTGTTGCCCACGCGGACCGTGCGGGTGAAGAAGCTCACCAGGTCGCCGACGAAGACCGGGGCGTGAAAGACGACCTCGCGCATCGAAACCGTCACGATGCGTCCCGGAACCGTGCGATGCGCCTCGACCGCGCCGGCCTGGTCGATGTAGGACAGGATCACGCCGCCGAAGATCGTTCCCAGCGCATTGGTGTCTTTCGGCATCATGATCACGCGGATGGCGGGCATCGCGTTGAATTCGCTTGCGATCGGCATGGGAGTCTCCGCCCGGGCGTTGCAGTCAGCGCTTTGGGCCAGTCGCGGCATGTTATCGTAAGGATTCCTTCCGGACCCGAGATGGCGATCGACCCATCCTCCTCGAATCCACTCGCAACCAGCGATGACCTGGCGCTCGTCGACCGCGTCCTCGATCGCCGCCCGGAGGCCCTGGCTGAGCTCTACGATCGCTATGCGCCGCTGCTGCTCGCGGTGACCCGGCGAATCCTTGCGAGCCCCATGGATGCCGAGGAGGCGATGCAGGAGGCTTTCTTCCGGGTGTGGAACCAGCCTGATCGTTTCGACTCCGGGCGGACCTCGGTCTCCACCTGGCTGGTACTCGTCGCCCGCGAGCGCGCGCTCGAGCGCCTGCGGCGGCGCCGGTCGCACGATCGCCTGGCGAGCGCTCCGTCGGTCGACCGGGGCGTCGAGACGCTGCCCGGGGTGTTCCTCGAGGGAGCCGCGGTCAAGGAGCGTCGTCAACGCGTGCAGGGAGCGATGGCGGCGCTCTCCGCGGATCACAAGGAGGTCCTCGAACAGGCGTTTTTCGAAGGACTTTCGTTGACCGAGATCGCCGAACAGACGCGCACGCCTCTGGCCACGGTCCGGACCCGGGCCTTGCACGCGATGAAGCAATTGCGGCGCGAACTGCGCTCCGAGATCCGGGAGCTCATGTGAGCGACGACCTCGAGCGGGAGGATCTCTCGGCCCTGGGCGTACTGGAAGAGATGGCGGACAGCGCGGGACAGGAAGACACCGCTCCCGTCGAGCCGCTGCCCACCGACGAAGCCGCGGAGGTTCTGCGCCGGCTCTATGTCGAAGGCCTCGGGCTGCTGGCTTACCATCTGCTCCCTGCGCAGCCGCAGCCAGGCACCCGCGCGCTTCTGCTCTCGCACCTGATCGGAGACGAAACGCAGGAGGTCTCGCCGCTCCTGATCGGCGCCTCCCACCACGCCTTCGTTCCAGCGCCGACGCCAGCCGGATCGGTTGCAACCCCGCGCACCCCGGCTCCTGCACCTCTCCCGGTGGAAGCGAAGCCAGTGGAAGCGGACCGGGCCACGGAGGCGAAACGCCCGCAGGACGCCCCAACCGCCTACATCCCACCGGCGCGCGATGGCCAGGCGCGTCAGGCGGCGCGCCGCAGTCGTTGGCCGGCGGCGCTGGCGACGATCTTCGCGCTCGCTGCCGCCGGGCTCGGCGGCTGGGCGGCGATGCTGGTGTCGGATGTGGCTTACCGTGACACCCAGATCAAGGGATTGCAGGAACAGTTGACCGAGGTCGATCGGCTGCACCGCGAGCTCGCAGCGGCGAAGGCAGAGGTCTCGGCCCTCGACCAGCGGCACGCCTTCCAGACCGCCCCAAAGACGACGATCTTCGCGTTGCGCCCACCGCCGGCAGGAAGCCTGCAGCCGACCGCGCGCGGGCACCTCTTTCTCTCTCCGGACCGGCGCCACTGGCAGGTCGAGGTGCGCGGACTGAAGGCCGAGCCCGAGCCCCAGGACTATCAGCTCTGGTTCATCGTCGACGGCCTGCCGCTCTCCGGCGGCGTGTTCGACGCCAGGGCCTCGCAGCCAGCTCTGCTCGCCGGCGACTCCTTGCCGGCCGGAACGACAGCGATCGCGATCACTCTCGAACGCAAGGGCGGCACGGCGAGCCCGACCTCGCCGATTCTGCTCACCGCCGACAGTTCCGTCCAGCTTTAGCCTGGCGCAGGGTTGGACAGCCGCCCTGTGACCGGCGTCACTGCACGGCGGGCGCGATTCGAAGGATGCTTCCCGTGTTCCCTACGACCCGCGAAACTCTGATGCGCGCTACTCATCCCTCCCGGTTCGCCATGCTGCTGGTGGCCATCCTCGCCTGCGCCGCAGGGGCGGGGGCGCAGGACCTCTGGGTCTACGACAACGCGCTCGCCAGCGGTTTCGAGGATTGGAGCTGGGCGACGCGCAACATTGCGGCGAGCGGCGATGTGCACTCGGTGCCGGCCGCGATCAGCTGGGAGCCGGACAACTGGCAGGGCCTCTTCTTTCACAGCAACGCCGGCTTCGACTGTTCGGACTACCTCTCCCTGAGACTCTGGGTGAAGGGGGTCGGCGGCAGCGGGCAGCAGATCGACCTTTCGATCCAGCTCGACAACGGATCCCTGGCGACGGTCGATCTCGAAAACTATGTCGCCGGAGGCGGCATCTCCTCGAGTCAGTGGCGTGAGGCGGTGCTGCCGTTCGCGGCCCTCGGGCTGACGAACTGCAGCTTCAACGAGCTCGTTCTGCAGGCGGGGACCGGGGCCAATCAGCCCGAGGTGCGCGTCGACGACATCCGCTTCCTCTTCGACCCGACGCCGCCCGCCGCGGTCTCGGTCGCGGTCGATCCGGCGCTCGACCGGCGAGCGATCTCCGATCTCGTCTACGGCGTCAATTTCGCGTCACCGGCACAGCTCGCGGCGATCGGTTATCCGCTCAACCGCTGGGGTGGAAACCGAACCACGCGCTACAACTGGCAGCTCGACGTCGACAACAGCGCGGCCGACTGGTTCTTCACCAATTACACCGCCGACGACAGTCCAGAAAATCTGCCGGCGGACTCCGCCGCCGACGATTTCGTGCGCAGCGCGCGCGCCGCGGATGCCGAAGTCATTCTCACGTTGCCGACGATAGGCCGGGTCGCCGGTCCGGACCGGGAGCGCCGCTGGGGCTTTTCGCAAGGGCTCTACGGTCCGCAGCTCCAGGACGAGTGCGACCTCGGCGCCCCCGAGTGGTGCAATCCGGACGCCGGCAACGGACGCTGTACGCTCGCCGCGAATCCGCTTCACTGCAACGCCGCGGGGCGCATCATCGACAACGAGCCCGACGACACGACCGTCGAGGTGCAAACCTCCTTCCTGACCGAGTGGGTGACCTTCGTCGCCAGCCGCGTGGGTGCCTCTTCGCAGGGCGGCGTGCGCTACTTCGCGCTCGACAACGAGCCGATGCTGTGGAACTCCACCCACAGCGACATCCATCCGCAGCCGCCGACGTACAACGAGGTCTGGAGCCGTGGTCTCGCGGTCGCCCAGGCGGTCAAGGCCTACGACTCGCGCGCCCAGATCCTTGGCCCCGACACCTGGGGATGGTGCGACCTGTGGACTTCGGCGTCCGATGCGGCGGGGGGTGTCTCCTGCATCGACGGCCCGGACCGCGCAGCGCACGGCGGGCTGCCCTTCGTCGCCTGGTACCTCGCGCAAAGCTGCGCTCATCTGGCGTCCACCGGCGTCCGGCCGATCGACTTTCTCGACGTCCACTACTACCCGCAGAGCGGCGAGGCTTTCGGCGGCGAGGCCTACGCCGCGCTTCGCCTGCAGTCGACGCGCGAGCTCTGGGACCCCGCCTACACCTCGGCCTCGTGGATCGGCGACGAGGTCGCCCTCATTCCGCGCCTGCGCGCCTGGATCGACACCCACTGTGCGGGAACCCGGATCGCCCTCACCGAATACAGCTGGGGCGCCGACGCCGCGCCCTCCGGGGCGCTCGCCCAGGCGGAAATTCTGGCGATCTTCGGCCGCGAGGGGGTCGATCTGGCGACTCGTTGGGTCGTGCCCGCGTCCGGGACGAAGACCGAGGAAGCGTTCAAGCTCTTCCTGAACTACGACGGCGCGGGCGCCAACGCCTTCGGCGATCGCGTCCGCGCGCAGTCGAGCGACGCCGCGCAGGTCGGCGCATTCGCGATTCGCGGCCACTCCGACGAGCTCGTCCTGCTGCTGTTCAACAAGGGCACCGCGGAGCGCGAGATCCAGGTCACGGTCAACGCCACGCTGGCCGGAAACTTCGACCTCCACCGCTTCACCGCGACCACTCCGCTGGGGCCGGCGGGCAGCGCAATCCCCGCGGGGGGTGTTCTGACTCTCACCCTGCCGGCGCGCTCCGCGACGCTGGCGCGCGGTCGCCTGGCGACCAACCTGATCTTCCAGGATCGCTTCGAGACCTCGACCTGGCTCGGCTGGTCGGCCGTCGCGCCCTGAGCGACGTCGCCACTCCGTCTAGTCTTTGGCTCGTTTGCCCGAGCTGTAAAGCGCTTCGAGGCCCCTCTTCGACAGGTGCTCGGCGAACTCATCGACCCACTTGATGAACTTCGAGTCGGTCGTCGAGAGGTTCGATCCGGAGACGACGCGGTGGTGGATCGCAGCGACCAATTCGCCCGACTTCACGTCGAGGAACTTCATGTCGAAGGTCGTGTTGCCTGAGCCTGCACCCATGCCCACCCAGAACTTGGCCGCGGCGCTGCCCTCCGTGCAGTCGACGATCCGCCCGACGACCTTGACGTCGCCGCCTGACTTCACGACCGTGACCGTGCCCGCGAGTCCGTTGCGGAACGCCTCGGCGAAGATTTCCGGCATGTCGCCGGTGAGGTTGTTGGCCAGGCGCTTGTCCTTGGCGTCGCGCTCGCCGGCTTTCTCGCCGAGAAGTCGCGGCTCCATCCACGCCGCGAACTGGATCTTCTTGCCGGAGAGCGAAAAGCCGGGCTTCACCCACAGATAGTCGATCTCGTCGGCCTTGCGGAACTCGCGGTCGTCGCCGAACCACGAGGAGTCGAGCTTGCCTTCGTCCAGCATGCGTCCGGCGCTCGCCGGAGCGAGCGAAACTCCGGCGAGGACGACAGCGAGGCAGAAGACCTTCGGGATGGACATCAGAATCTCCTTTTCAATAGAAGTCGGCGCAGGAGAGGAAGTAGCCGCAGCCGGGTCGCGGGCAGAAGAGTTTGCACTTGCGCTCTTCGAGCTCGCTGGCGCAGTTGGGGCAGGTTCGCATGAGTTGTTCCGCGACCTCGCGCTCGCGCCGAGACGAGTCCGCGACAGCCTCGGCACCCCTGCGAGCCGTGGAGTCGCCTTCGCCGGAGTCGGAGTGGAGAAACTGCGTCCGCGGACTTTCGGGTGGCACGGCGGAGATTGTAGCTCGCGGCTTTCGGGAGAGGGAGGGGCGCACGCCGATATACTTGCCGAACGATGTCGTTCCAGGTCAGCGCACTCGTTCTCGCGGGCGGTTCCGGCACCCGCTTCTGGCCCGCGAGCCGGCGCCTCCGCCCCAAACAGCTCCTCGCCCTCGAGGGCGAGCGTTCGCTCCTTCAGGGAACCGTCGACCGGCTGCAGCCCCTGGTTCCCTCGGAGCGCGTCTGGATCTCGACCACCGCGGCGCTGCGAGATGCCATCGCAGAGCAGCTCCCCGAGGTGCCGGCGAGCCAGATCCTGACCGAGCCCTCGGCGCGCAACACCGCCCCCGCCATCGGCTGGTCGCTGCTCAACATGCCGGAGCAGGTGCGTTCGGGAGCGCTGCTGGTGCTGCCTTCCGACCACCGGATCGCCGATCCGGTGGCGTTCCGCGCCGCCCTCGCGCTCGCCGCCGGCGTGGTCGAGCGCGAGGCGAAGATCCTCACCCTCGGCGTCGTCCCGTCGCATCCGGAGACCGGCTTCGGATATCTCGAGATGGCGGAGGCTCTGCCGGGGGCCTCAGGTCTGCGGCGGGTGCAGCGGTTCACGGAAAAGCCCGACCGTGCGAACGCCGAGCGTTTCGTGGCCGGCGGACAGCACCTGTGGAACGCCGGCATCTTCGTCTTCCGCGGCGACGTTCTGCTCGCAGCTCTCGAACGCCACTCCCCGGAGCTCTGGCTCGGGCTCGCCGAGCTGGCGCGGAACCCGGAAAAGGTGGACGAGCTCTATCCGCAGTTGCACTCGATCTCGATCGACTACGCGGTGATGGAGAAGTTCGCGGCGATGGCGGCGCTGCCGCTCGATTGCGGCTGGAGCGATCTCGGCTCGTGGGACGCGCTCGCCGGAGTGCTACCGGCGGATGATGATGGCAATGTCGCCCGCGGTGGCAGCGTCGTCGTCGACGGGGCGCGCAACATCACCTTCGCGGAAGAGGGGACGATCGCCATTCTCGGACTCTCCGATCTGATCGTCGTGCGTTCGGGGGATGCCGTGCTGGTGGCGCGGCGCCAGGATGCGCAAGAGGTCCGGCGCATCGTCGAGCGCCTGGCGGCCTCCGGTCGCAGCGAGCTTCTGTAGGACCCATTCCCGCATGCAACGGAAGATCTCGCGCTCCGGAGCCTTCTCGGAGCGGCTGAACCGCTGGGCAATCCGTCGCGGCTTCCCGGTGCTCGCCTGGATCGCGCCGCGGTTTCCGCGCTGGTTCCTCTTTCTCGGCGCGCGCTGGGTCATCGCGGTCATCTTTTACTTTCACTCGAGCCCCAAGCGGTCGATCGAACGCAACCTCTCCCGCGTCCTCGGCGAAGCGCCCGGCTCTACCGTCGTGCGCCGGGCGGCAAACGCGATGCTCCGGCATCTCGCCTACTACTGGGTCGATCTCTTCCGCTTTCCCCAGTTGCCGCGGGAGCGTCTGCGCGAGCTCATCGTGGGCGGCGACATGCGGGCTCTCGATCCGCTGAAGGAGCTCCTGGCCGACGGCCGTCGCGTCCTGTTGATGACCGCCCATCTGGGCAACTGGGAGCTCGGGGCGGTGATGCTCGGACAGGCCGACATTCCGCTCGCCATCATCTACGTTCCGGACGAGTTCGAACAGGCGGAGCAGTACCGCAGTCACATGCGCGGGCTGTCGAATGTCAGCGAGATTCCGCTGCCGGCCGACGACCGCTTCGCCAGTCTCGCGGTGCTGCGGGCTTTCGGCGAGGGTCGGGTCGTCGCCCTGCAAGGTGACCGGGACTTCCGCGACAGCGGCGTCGAGCTCGCCTTCTTCGGCGAGACGACCTCGTTTCCGACCGGCCCGTTCCACCTCGCCCGCATGACCGGAGCGGTTCTGCTGCCGACTTTCATCGCCTATGCCCCGGACCTGCGCTTCGAGGTCGTCCACGGCGCGCCGATCCGCGTCGCCCGCACGGCCGATCGCGATGGCGACGTGCGCGCGGCGATGCTGCTCTGGGTCGCGACGCTCGAAGACGCGGTGAAGCGCTGGCCGACCCAGTGGTACACCTTCTACGATTTCTGGCCGCGGTCCGAAGGCGCCGCGTGAGCCGCGGGACGCGCGTCGCCACCGCGCAGGGCCTGCGTCCGCTGTTTGATGAGGGACCTTTGCCCGAGCCGTTCCCGCCGGCCGACGCTGCCGCAGCGGCCGGCGGCTGCGCGTGGGAGGTCGAAATCGGCTTCGGCAAGGGACGCTATCTGCTGCGACGCGCAGCCCTCGAGCCGCAGAGTCGATTCCTCGGCATCGAGATCGCGAGCGAGTACTTCCGCCTGGTGGCGCGGCGGGTCGCGCGCAGAGGGCTCGCCAATGTCGTGCTGCTCGATGGCGAAGCACAGTACATTGCCGCTGCCCTGCTGCCGCGCGGCTTTGCGCAGAAAGTGCACGTCTATTTTCCCGACCCGTGGCCCAAGTTGCGTCACCACCGCCGTCGCCTCTTCGCGCCCGATTCGCTCGACCTCGTCCTGGGCCTGCTCGCGCC